>CAIXAA010000079.1 GCA_903917305.1 uncultured Myxococcales bacterium
CGCGGCGGACGCCGTCGACTGCATGCAGTTGTTCTCGAGTATGGTCATCTGCGACTTGGACAGGCCCAAGCCCACGAACGTGTTCCAGATGGCGTAGGACAGGACGCACGCGGTGATGGCGACGCCGAACGACCAGCCGAGCTTCAACGTCGTGTAAAGGTTCGAGATCGACATGACCATGCCGAGCAGGCCGCCGACGACGACGGCGCGCACGGTGAGCTGGGGCACGTGGTCGCCGAGGTAGTAGTGCTGGTACCAGAGGCGTTCGCGGTCTTCCGGCGCAACCGTGGACAGGTCGAAAGGCGTGGCGGCGACTTCGGGAACGGGCGCTTCGGACATCGGTACCTCCGCGCGGCACTGTAAACGGCGGCTACGCTTGCGGCAAGGTCAAGTCGGCCAACTCCGTGGCGCCGAAGCGCACGGGCTGGGTCGGCAGGAGGTGGAGGCGAAAGGCATCTTTCATTTCGGCTAGATCGTGCAGCTTTGGCAATCCAATACTTTGCGATAGCCACCGCCGCAACCGCTGTGCCGGCACGCCCGCCTCCCGCAGGTGGCTCAGGTGCAGCGACTGGTTGCGCTTGGCCAGGCGCCGGCCGTCATCGCCCAGCACGAGCGGCACGTGGACGTGGCGGGGCGGTTGCCAATGCGCGGCGCGCCGCCAGAACGCCTTGAGATCGCCAGTTGTCTCAGCAGCTTGCGCCAGCGCGTCGTAGACGGCCAGTTGCTGCGCGGTCGCCGACAGGAGGTCATCGCCGCGCACGACCTCCGTGACGCCCATCGCGAGATCGTCGACGACGACCGCGAACATGTAGGCGAATCCGCCGTCCTTGCGGCGAACGACGATGTCGCCGGACTCCGACGGCAGGTGGCTCGCGATGCGGCCGCACAGCGCGTCCTCGAACGTGACCGGCGCTTCGGGGACGCGCAGTCGCCACGCGACGCCGAGCGGCGGTCGACCTTCGCATGCGGCACGTCGCCGATCCTCAGCTACTGCTTCGTCTTCACTGGCGAATCGTCCACGGCAGGTTCCGGGGTACGGCGTGCCGCGATCCTCGGCATGCGGCGCGCGGGCGGCGGTGTCGATGTCCTTGCGCGTGCAGATGCACGGGTAGACGAGGCCGCACGCCCGCAGGCGCGCGAGGATGGCCGTGTACGCCGCGCTGCGGTCCGATTGGCACAGGAAGTCACCGAAGGCGCGGCCGTCGACCGTTCGCGGCGCAGAGGGCGTCCACAGGTCGCCGGGCCGCGGTCCGTCCCAATCCAGCCCGAGCCACGCGAGATCGCGCAGCAGACCGTCCAGGTGCAGGTCGCCGTCCGGCAGCAAGTCCTCGATGCGCAAGAGCAGTCTGCCGCCGCAAGCGCGGGCGGACAGCCAGGCGAGCAACAGGCTGCGCGCGTTGCCCACGTGGAGCAGGCCGGTCGGGCTGGGTGCAAGGCGGCCGACAACGGGCGTCATGGCCTACTCCGGTGCCGGCGTCTTGAGCTCCTCCGTGGAGCAAGCCCCTTCGTGCTGCGCCTTGTCCGATTCATCATGGACATAGCACAACAGTTTCACGACTTTGCCGTCAGAGTCGTACGCCTTCGCCGTCCCGTGCCGGCGGCCGCCGACCCAGGGCACTTCGCGCTGCTTGATGCCGCCGGGGCCGTAGTCGATCTCCGTGCCGTGCACCATGCCGCGATCGAACGCGCCTTCGGCGACCTTGTTGCCGGCCTCGTCCCACGAGATCCACGGCCCATGCAACACACCGGCCTGCAAGTGTTTTTCCAGCTTCATTCGGCCGTTCGGGTGGTACTCGACGACGCGCCCGGTCGTCGCGCCGCTGCGCGTCTGCTGCCACTTGAGGCGCAGGTAGCGCAGCAGCGTCGTCACGGCCATCACCACGAGCATCAGGACCAGCAGGCGCGGCATCTTCCCTCCTAGCGCACCCAGCCGCGGCCGCCGGGAATGGCCCAGCGTGTCAACGTCTTGCGGCTGCGGGTCCAGAACCGTGCGGCGCCGGGGCCGACGAGCTCGCCGCTGCCGAAGGCGCTTTCGCCCCAGCCGGCGTGCGACAACGGTGGCACCGGGAGCGACGCCGCGATATTGATGCCGACCACGCCCGCCAGCAAGCGGTCCGCGGCATAGCGCGCGGCACCGCCGGAGGATGTGAAGATTGCGGCTGATTGCGCGTAGGTGCAACTGCGCTGCAGTTGGATCGCGGCGTCCAGGCTGTCAGCGCGCACGATGGCGAGCACCGGCCCGTGCACCTCGCCGTTCGCCACGGCCATGTCGGGACGCACGAAATCGAGCACGGTGGGCCCGAGCCAGTAGCCGTCCCCGGATGGCGCATCGATGGCCGGCACGCGCCCGTCCACCAGCACGCGGGCGCCCATGCGCTCCGCCTCGTCGATGAGCGCGACGGTGCGGTCGCGGGCCTCCGCGCTGATCATCGGCCCCATGTCGACGCCGAGCTGCAAGGCCTGCGTGCGCCGAACCACCGCCTCGGTGATGCGCTGCATCGGGCCGACGGCCACCAGCACGGACGCGGCGAAGCAGTGTTGACCCGCATGGCGAAAGGCGGATTCGACGATGTCCGCGCTGGTCGTCTCGACGTCGGCATCGGGCGCCACCAGCGCGTGGTTCTTGGCACCGCCCAGGCACAGCATGCGCTTGCCGAGCACGGAGCCGCGCCCGTAGACCGCACGCGCGGTGCGGCTGCTGCCCAACAGCGCGATGGCCGGCACGCTGGGATGCTCGACCAGGCCATCGACCGCGCCGCGACCGCCGTGAACGAGGTTCAGCACGCCAGCCGGCAGCCCGGCTTCCCGCGCCAGCATCGCCAGTCGCGTCGGCGAAAAGGGTGTTTGTTCCGAAGGCTTGAGGATGAATGTGTTACCGGATGCGATCGCCTGCGGCACGAGCCACAGCGGCCCGAGCACCGGCAG
>CAIXAA010000080.1 GCA_903917305.1 uncultured Myxococcales bacterium
GACGTGGCGAACGCGCCCACTTGCCTTTGCGCCTGTGGCGTCTCGACGTCCGTGCCGTTGCACGCCTGCAAGGCGAAGCACGCGGCGACGGCGCACATCCAAGTCAGTTTCATCACGGTCCTCCGAGCGGAGTTGGATCGCGTGCCCAAGCGACAGGTCGACAATCCGAAGTTCATGGGGCCAGATTCTGTGAAAACTCTCAGCACCTTGCGATCCTAAGATGCACATTGCGTGCCGTTGTCGGACCCGGATCGCAAACCGGTCAGAAGGGCTGGCGATCCTGTGCGATTTGCGACCAATCGTGTCCGGTTTGTTCGCAACAATTCGCAACAATACCTCAGATTCACAGCCCTTTCCGCGGCCGATCCAGCGCCAACCTGCGCCAACTCGCGCATGGCAGGCCACCGCAGCCGCCGCGCGGCCCCAATCGCGCCAGGCGCCCTTGCTTGTCGCAGTCCCGGAACTGGCCTAGGCTGCCAGCGCCAGGCCCGGCGGCCGAACGACCTGCCGCGATCGGCCTTTCTTCGCGAGGTTCGTCTGACCACGCCCGCATCCAGACTGCGGCAGCGGGCGCTGCAAGGCCTGTGGCTGGGCGCGCTCGGGCTGCTGATCTTGCTGACGTTCCTGCCCGTCGTCCTCGGCCAGCGGACCTTGGCGTTTCGCGACGTCGATCGCCTGTACGCGCCGCTGCGCGGGCCGGTCGAAGACGCCTTGCGCGCATGGCATCTGCCGCTGTGGAATCCGTGGGAGGGCGCGGGCGTGCCGCTCCTGGCCGAAGGCCTGCACGGCGTGCTGCACCCGCTGTCGCTGCTCGCGGCGTGGCTGGCGCCGGGACGGATCGACGTGCTGCTGCTGGGTGCGCTGAATGGCGCGGCGGCCGGCACCTTCGTGCTCGCGCGGCTGCTGCGTGCGTCGCAACCGGCGGCGTTTGGCGCGGCGGCGGCGTTCGCGCTGTGCGGCTTCTCCGTGTCGATGACGGGCAACCTCGTGTTCCTGCTTGGCTTGTCGACGCTGCCGTGGTTGGTCGCGGGGCTGCTCGCCGCCGGCCAGGACCGGCGCCACGGCGTGCTGTGCGCTGCCTTGGCCTGCGCCGCCAGCGTCTTTGCGGGCGACGCGCAGACCACGCTCCTGGGCGCCCTGCTCGGCATCGGCCTCGCCTGGCAGGCGGCGGGCTGGCGCGGCGTGCGGCGCGCCAGCCTGGGCCTGGGTTTGGGAGCCCTGCTCGGCTCGGTGCAACTGGCTGCCACTGCCAGGCATCTTCTCCTCACCTACCGCGGCGTCGCGCTCGCTCCCGGCGACGCGCAGGAATGGGCGCTGGCCCCATGGCGCACGCTGGAGTGGCTGATCCCCGGCCTGTTCCGCGGCGATCTGCACACCGATGCCGCCCCCGTCTACCAGGCGCTCGGCAACCCCGGCCGCTTCCCGCTGCCCTTTGCCGAGAGCGTGTTCCTGGGCGCCCCCGTCCTGCTGGCCGCGGCGTTCGGCATCCAGCGCGGGGCCAGCCGCGTCCTGCTGCTCGCGGGCGCCGCGGTCGCCTGGGCGGCGTTTGGGCCTCACTTGGGCGCGCAGCAACTCCTCGGCCATCTGCCGCTGTGGGGCCAATTCCGCTACGCCGAGAAGCTGATGGCCAGCCTCTCCCTGTGCCTGTGCCTGCTCGCGGCGCTCGGCCTGGATCGCTTGACGCAGAGGGACTTGCGATGGCAGGCACGCCTCGCGTCCGGCCTGCTGGCCGGCGTGCTCCTGGCCGCGCTGCTCTGGGTGGGGACCGCCGCCGCGGCGCCACTGTTCGCCGACCTGGGCCTGCCGGCCAGCGCGGCCCAGGCGCTGCGCGACGCCTTGCAACGCGGCCTGCCGCACGCCGCCGCCGGGGCGCTGGCCTTCTGCGCGCTCGCCTGGCTGCCGCCGCGCGCGATGCTCCCGGCGCTCGCCATCCTGCTCGCCGTGCAAGCCGCCGTCGCGACGCCCTTTGCCCGCCACTTCGGTGCGCCGCTCGCCCACGCCGGGCTGCCGGCGCAAGCCTTCCAGGCCGAAGCGCCCGGTCCGCGGCTGGAGCACCCCTACCTCCACGACGTGCTCCCGCCCGCCGGCCAGGACGCGCAGGACTGGCAGACCCTGGTCAACCGCGCGATGGCCGCGCCCGCCTTCAACGTGGCGGCAAATGTCAGCGATATCGACCTGTATTCAGGCTTCTACCCGCTGCGGCACGAGAACCTGTACCGCTCCTTGGGCGATGGGCGCTGGCGCGCCTACCGGCGCTTCGCCGTCACGCACGTCGTGCTGCAGACGCCGCGCACGCCGCAGCAGAGCGCGCTGGCCCGCGAAGCCACCGAACAAGGCCAGTTGATCCGGACGGTTGCCGACGAGTCCTTCGCCGTCTGGTCGGTCCCGCATCGACCGTGGGCGTTCTTCGCCTCCGCCGCCGACAGCGCCGATCACCCGGCCAAGGCGCGCGATCGCCTGCTGCAGCTGCTGCACGATCCGGACGATCGCCACGTCGTGCTGGAGACCGACAAGCCGCCGCCGTGCGCTCCCGGCCAGGTGCTCGCCGTGCAGCGGCTGCCGGAGAGCCTGACGGTGCAGGCGCAGAGCAGCGGCCCGGGCGTCCTCGTGGTCAACGACGCCTTCTGGCCCGGCTGGACGGCGCGCATCGACGGCCGCGAAGTACCGATCCTCGCAGCGGATGTCCTCGTGCGCGCCGTGCGCTGGCCGGCCGGCCGCCACACGCTCGAGATGCGCTATCAGCCGCCGGAGGTTGCCTGGGGCAGTGCCGCCAGCCTCCTGGGTGCGCTGCTGTGCCTGCTGCTGCTGGCCGTGACGCTGCGACGCCCGCGCCGGGCGCCCGATTGCACGCCAGACACGCGCAGGCATTGAGTTTTGTGTGCCGATCGCGGCATTGCAGGTGGACGCGCCGCCAGGGCCGGACTACCTTGGCTTGCCCAAGCCCGAATCCCGGCTGGCCCTGAGGCACCGTGCAAGCGATCCCGCCGCGTCGACCCATCTCCGACTTTCGCGCCGTCTGGCAGACGCTGGGCATCGAAGGCGCCACGCTGCACCAGCCGCTGGGCGCGACGCGCGTGCCGCCGCTGCCGCTGCCATCGACCGATCCGCGCCGCGCCGTGGAGCGCCTGCCGCAGCTGGGCGTGGCGGCGCCGACGGCGGATCAGCCGGCCCACGCGGATCTGCAGGTGGGCGGCGAACTTGGGCGCGGCGGCATGGGCCTGGTGCGCGAAGCGACGCAGGTCTCGCTGCGCCGCTCCGTGGCGGTCAAGACGCTGCACGCGGACAAGCACACGCCGGATGCGGTGCAGGAGCTGCTGCGCGAGGCGCGGCTGACCGGCGCGCTGGAACATCCGAACATCGTGCCGGTCTACGCCCTGGGCCGCAGCGAGGACGGCGTGCCGATGCTGGTGATGAAGCGCGTCGAAGGCACGAGCTGGCGCGAACTGCTGGACAATCCGCAGCATCCCAGCCTGCCGCGCGATCCCGGGCTGGCGCTGGAGCACCACCTGGGCATCCTGACGCAGGTGTGCAACGCCGTGCACTTCGCCCACGCCAAGGGCATCGTGCACCGCGATCTGAAACCGGAAAACGTGATGCTGGGCAGCTACGGCGAGGTCTACCTGCTCGATTGGGGCGTGGCGCTGGAGCTGGACGCGGCGGGCGAGGAGCAGGCGGGCGTCTGCGGCACGCCGGTGTGGATGGCGCCGGAGATGGTCAGCGGCGTGGCAGCGCACATCGACGCGCGCACCGACGTGTACCTGCTGGGCGGGCTGCTGCACGCGATCCTGACCGGGCAGCCGCGCCATGCAGGCGAAGATCTTTTTGCCGTGCTGTTCAGCGCTTGGACGTCAGCGCCGATCGCGTACGACGACCGCGTGCCGCCGGAGCTCGCCGCGCTGTGCAACTGCGCGATGCACCACGATCCGGAGCAGCGGCCGCAGACGGCCGAGGAATTTCGCAAGGAGCTTGGGGAGTTCATGCGCCACCGCAACTCCGCGCAGCTCGAAGCCGAGGCGACCACGCGCCTGGCCTCGCTGCGGCAGCTGGTGCAGCGGCAGTCCGGGCTGGTGCGCGACGACGCCGACGTCGCGGCGGAGCTGGCGATCGGCATCTACAACCTCTTTGGCGAATGCCGCTTTGGCTTCCAACAGGCGCTGCGCACCTGGCCGGAGAACGAGCGCGCGGCGGCCGGCCTGCAAGGCGCGCTGGAATGCATGGCGCGCTACGAGCTGGCGCAGGGCGAGTACCACGCGGCATCGGTCCTGTTCGCGGAACTGCACGAGCCGCCTGAGGATTTGCGTACAGGGTTGCAGGCCCTGGGCCAGCGCCTCGCGCAGGACAGCACGGAGCTGGAGCGCTTGAAGGACCTGCAGCGCGAGCACGACCCGGAGATCGGCAAGCAGATCCGCGCGGAGTTCTCGATCTCCTTTGGCGTGGTGTGGGCGCTGCTGCCGGCGGCGTTCGGGCTCTTGGAGCAGCTGGGCCTGTTCACCGTCACCTACTTCGGCTACCTGCTTTCCGCAGTCTTTTTCGGCCTTTTCGTCGCCGCCGGCACCTGGCTCGGCCGCGCCACGCTGCTGCAGAACCGCGTGAACCGGGCCTTCGTGCGCTCCCTGGGCGTCGCCGCCGTCGGCTTGCTCGTGCACCGCGTGATGGTGTGGATGACGGGCGGCGAGATCCACAAGGCCATGGCCGACGACATGTTGCTGTTCTTCATGGTGATGGCCGGCATGGCGGCGACCATCGACCGGCGCCTGGCGTGGAGCGCGGCGGTCTACCTCTGCGGCGCGCTGCTCGCAGCCAGGGTCGGCAGCGGCATCTACATCCTCATGGCCGTCTGCAACCTGGTCGCGTGCACGGCGGCGGCGCTGGTGTGGAAGCCGCGCAGCAACTGCGAGCTCGACCGCCTGCGCGTGATGCGCCACCTGCACGAGGTCCGCGCGCGGGCGTTGGCGGTCGCCACAGCGGTCCGCTAGCGCCTCAGCAGCCGCAAACGGCCTTGTCCGGGCAGCAATCGCCGAACAGCTCGCAGTCCGCGTCGCACATGCAGCCCCCGGCGCCGGAGCCGCCGCACTTGCCGGCGCAGGTGTTGGGCGTGGAGCCGCAGCCGGTCACGCCGAGGCAGCCGGCGGCCACGAAGTCCGGGCAGCACAAGCCGAATTCCAGGCAGAACGGGCTGCAGAAGCACGTGCCGCCCAGCGCCGTGCCGCATTGGCCGGCGCAGCTGATGGCCAGGCACTTGCCCGCGCTGCCGTCCGCGGCGGCCTTGCACGCGGTGCCGGCCGGGCAGGCGGATTGCGCGACGAAGTCGCCCCACACGAGGTTGGCCGGCGCGGCGGAGCAGTTGTTCTGGCCGTCGCAGGTCGGTTGCGAGCCCTTCTTCCACAACAGCCCGGAAATGCACTTGTACTGGCTGGGAGTGGCGACGCTCGAGCACTGGCTGCCGGCCGCCTTGGGATACTGCGCCGCGCTCGAGCAGCAATCGCCGCTGGAGCAGCCGCACAGCCCCATGTAATCGCTGCAACAATCGCCCATCTGCGTGCAGGAGGCGTCGCAGTGGCAGTTGCCGTCCTTGGCCTTGGCGCCGCACGCGCCGCTGCAACTGCCATAGAAACCCGTGGGTTCGCAGCTGGGCGGCACGCCGCCGGCCAGGGGCGTGCACGCGGTGCCGGCGCCGCAGGTCTGGAGGGTCTGCCACGCGCCGAACGCGGGCTTGTCCTTGCTGCAGCCGTCCGCCGCGGTGCCGTTGCAACCGGGGAAGACGTCGCGCTTCTGGCTGTCCGCGCCGACGCACTGGTATTCGGTGCCGATGGCGGTGGCGGAGCACGCCGTGCCGACCCCCGCGACGCTGTGGCTCGCCGTGTCGCAGCAACTGCCGGCGACGCAGCACCCGGACTTGGGGACCACGGCGCACAAGCCAGCGGCAATGTTGCACTTGTTCGGATTGCACGGGTCGGCGCTCGGCGCGCAGTCGGCGTCCTGCGCGCAGCAGCCGGGCGGGCCCTTGCCTTTGCAGACGCCGTCGATGGTGCAGACATCGCTGAATGTGCAGGCATTTCCATCGTCGCAGTAGGCGCCGGCGTTGGCGCTCCAGGCCGTGCCGTCGAGCAGCGCGTTGCAGGTCTTGCACGGCGTATCCGGCGAGGGGGTGCCGTCGCCGACGCAGGCGCCGTCCACGAAGCAGAAGCCGGGCTTGACCGCGCCGCCGCACGCGCCGGTCTTGGGGTCGCACACGCCGGACTGGCACGCCGATGGCGCGGGGCAGACCTTGGCCGTGTGGCTGCACGCGCCGGTCTTGGGCGTGCAGGTGTCGGTCGTGCAAGCGTCGCCGTCGTCGCACGCCTTGGGGCTGCCGACGCAGACGCCGCCGCTGCACGACTCGCCGGTGGTGCAGACATCGCCGTCCTGGCAGGCGCCGCCCTCGTCCACCGCCGCGACGTTGCAGCAACCGGCCTCGCAGACGGCGATCTGGCACGGGACCGCGGCGCCGTACTTGGCCTCCGAACAATCGGCAGCGCTGGCGCAGGTCGTGGTGGTGCACGCCGCCGGCACATCGGCGACGGCAGCATCCGGCGCCGAGACAGCGACATCCGCGACGGACGCTGTGGCATCGATCGCCAGGACATCCGCGGCCGGCACGTCCGTGGGCGCAGCCACATCCGCGGGCGGGGTGGGCACATCCGGCTTGGGCGCCGGCACGTCCGGGGCAGCGACGGGCGCGTCCTTGGGCGCCACCGGCAGATCCGGCGCGATGTACGGCACATCCGGCAGCACCGGCCCCGCGTCGAGGATCGAACCCGCCGGCGCCGAGCTGCACGCCGCCAGGCACGCCAGCGCGGCACACCAGCGCATGTACACAAGGACTTGAATTTGCTTGTGGATGTCGATGTCTCGCCGCAGCATGGGCCGTCCCCTGCCCGCACGCCGGGCCGCGCGCAGAGGCTACGCCCGGCCGCCGCTGCGAACAAGATTCGCGACATTGTGCCGCCGCCTGCAACGCCAGGCTTGCGCAGCGGGCCGCGAGGTGCTGGCATCCGGGTGCGCGCCCGGTTGGCGCGGAGGTGTCTGTTGCGAATCATCTCCTGGAACGTCAATGGCCTGCGCGCCTGCGCCAAGAAAGGCTTCTTCGATTGGCTGGCCACCTGCGACGCCGACGTCGTCGCGCTGCAGGAAGTGCGCGCTTCTGTGGACGAAGCCGCCGCGCTGCTCGCCCACGCGCCCGGCTGGCACGGCCACTTCGTCGCCGGCGTCAAGCCCGGCTACAGCGGCGTTGGCCTGTTGACGCGCAGCGTGCCGGCGGAACTCCACGTCGGCCTGGGCGAACCGCGCTTTGACGACGAAGGCCGCCTGCACCTGGCTCGCCTCGGCAACCTCTGGATCGTCAACGGCTACTTCCCCAACGGCAACGGCACCACGCTTCCCGGCGGCAAGCGCAGCAACGACCGCATTCCCTACAAGCTCGACTTCTACCGCGCGCTGTTCGATCGCCTGGAGGGCTTGAAGGCCGCCGGCGCGCCCATCCTCGTCGTCGGCGATTTCAACACCGCCCACCGCGAAATCGACCTGGCGCGCCCGCGCGACAACCGCGACACCTCAGGCTTTCGGCCCGAAGAGCGCGCCGAGCTCGACCGCTGGCTCGCCGCCGGCTGGGTCGACACGTTCCGCCATTTCCACCCGGGCGCCGCCGAGCGCTACACATGGTGGAGCCAGCGCTTTGGCGTGCGCGCCCGCAACGTTGGCTGGCGCATCGACCTCGCCCTCGCCTCGCCGGCCGCCGTCCCCTTGCTGCAAGGCGCCGCCATCCACGCGGATGTGGTCGGCAGCGACCATTGTCCGATCTCCGTGGATTTCTGAGGCTAAGGCCTGGACGGCGCGCCCGATTTCTGCTTAGCTGCACAGACGTTTTCGTCCCAATGCGCGGAGCAGCATGGTCCAGACGCTCACCAGGGTTCTGTGTGTCGACGACGATCCGGACATCCGCATCGTGCTCGAGTTCGCGCTGCGCCGCGTCGGCGGGCTCGAAGTGGCGATCTGCGCGTCCGGCATCGAGGCGTTGGCGCGGGCCCAGGAATTTGCGCCTGATCTCATGTTGCTCGACGCCGTGATGCCGGGCATGGACGGCCCGGCGACGCTGCGGCGCCTGCGCGCCATTCCCGCGCTGGCGGACGTGCCGGCCCTGTTCCTGACCGCCAAGGCCGACTCCGACGAGATGGAGCATTTCGCCGACATGGGCGCCCACGGCATCCTGGCAAAACCGTTTGACGCCATGAAGTTAGCAGACGTCGTGCGCGCCGCCTGGGAGCGCACCCTTGCCTAGCGAAGCCGTTCGCGCGCAGCTCGCGCTGCTGTCGGCGGCCTTTCGCGGCACGCTCGCGCCGCGGCTTGCCGAGGTCGAGGCGGCGTGGACGCGCCTGCAGGCCGATGGCAGCGCCGAGGCCAGCGCCGAACTGCGCAATGTCACGCATGGTCTGGTCGGATCGGCCGGCACGTTCGGGCTGCACGACGTGGGCGATGCGGCGCGCCCGATCGATCTCGCGCTGGCGCCGTTCGCCGCAGCGCAGCAAGCCCCGCCGCCAGCTGTGGTCACGTCGCTCGCACCGGTCGTGACGGCGTTGCTGGCCGTGCTGCGCCGGCACCTCGCGCAGGCGTAGCGGAAGCCGGAGCCGGCGCGTCCGCATCGGCGCGCTCGGCGACCAGAAGAGACTGCCGAGCACGCCATCAGAAACGGGTTTCTGATGGTTGCTCTAGAACAGCCGGCCCAGCAAGCCGCTCTGCAAAAGCCCGTAAATCCCGATCCCTAGCGCCGCAAGCGAGTCGCCGGCGATGAGGCCGCCGCCGATCAGGCTGGTGGCGCTCATGTCTTCGGGCAGGCCTTCGTCTTCCGGGCGTGGCGGTTTGCCGGCTTTGAGCTTGTCCGACACCGTCTGCGCGAACGACGTCACGATGCCGCCGAACGCAAACCACAAGGTCACGGGAAACTCGACGAAACCGCCGAAGGAGGAGGCGTAGGGGCTGGGCAGGATCGCCGAATCGAGCGCGAAATCGGTGCAGAAACCGACCTTGCCGCTGGCGACGAAGCGCTGGTAGACCTTGTTGTTCTTGATGATCTTGCGCAGCACTTCGGTGACGAAGCCGATGCCGATGCCGATGAACAGCGCCGTGGTGATGTAGGGCTTGGGGTGCGTCAATCCCTGCAAGGCGCCGACGAATTTGAAGGTCATCGCGGAGCCCCATTGCTCCGCGCCGGGCGTGTTGGGGTGGCTGAACTGGTCGATGCGCAGGACCGGGTACGCCTGCATGAACACCTTGGCGAGCACGACGGCCATGACGGCGCCCATGACGATGCCGATGACTTGAAAGCGGAATTGGATGACGCGGTTGGTGCCGAGGCGCCAGCCGGTGGAGCGGTCCTGCTGCATGTCCACGCCGGAGCTGGTGGAGATCAGGAGGATCGCCGCGGCCATGAGGCCGACGCCCGGGTCCTTGAGGCCAAAAGCCGCGAGGATGAAGACGGTGATGACGAAAGCGCTCGAGATCGGGTTGGAGTCGGAGATGCCGGTGGAGATGCCGTTGACCATGACGAAGACAAAGACAAGCGCAATGGCGATCAGCACATACATGACCGGCGTGTGCAGGACGGCGGTGGCGGTGTAGACCAGCGCGATGCCCCAGAAGACGACCCAGAGCACGAGGCGCGTCGTGTTGGTCTTCTTCCATTCCTCTGTTGGTTCGACAACTTCCGTGGCCTTCTCGCGGATGCGCGCCACGGCCTGCACGGCGATGAGCGCCATGTCGACGATGGCCGCGCCGAGGATCATGCCCAGGGCGATGATGAAGCCGATCTTGCGGAACGGCGATTCGTCGTCGAGCCAGCCGATGCTGCGGAAGTAGGGCGTCATCCACACGCCGACGGCGCCGACGACCGCGCCGGAGATGCCGATGCGCGCGCCGACGACCATGCCGGCGCCGATGGTGGAGCTGGACAGGCCGATGGCGTCGATGACCGGGAACTGCAGCGCGGCGACGCCGATGCCGATGCCCAGGCCGGTGCCGCTGCCGAGCTGGCTGATGGAGCGCTTGAGCAGCCGGATGTCCGTCAAGGCACGCAGGATGTTGGCAACGGCGAAGCCCGACGGGTAGGTCAGCTGCATCTTGTCGACGAGGATCGGCGTGTAGAGCATGCCGACGCCGACGCCGAACATGCCGATGCACATGAAGTAGAGCACGAGCTGCCAGGTCGGCGGTTCGGGCAGGCCGAGCCAGACCATCGCCTGGATCAGCACCGCCATGCCGGCCATGCCGGCGACCGAGGCGGCCATGGTCTGCATGTAGTTGGCGCCGTGCTTGCCCTCGGCGCCGTAGCCGTAGGTGACCGCGGAGCCGAGGATGCCGGCCAGCACCTGGCCGCCGACGAAGAAGCCGAGCGAGAAGTTCATGTAGGCCGCGGTGATGCCGCCCAAGGGCCCGAGGATGAAGATGGCGACCGCGCCGAGCAGGATGTAGTAGCCCGGCGTGCCAATGGCGGGCAGCCAGGACTTCTTGGCGGTGGCGTGGACGGAGTCGGTCATGCGCGGGAGCCTCGGCGGTAGGAGGGCGGAGCGTAACCTGCGGGAGGGGTTGGCTCAAACGCAAAGTGCGTCAGCACGCAGCGTAGCGGACCCGAAGGCGTCCGCCCACCGAATACGGCTGGGCCGGAGCCGGAACCCGAGCCGGAGCCGGAGCCGGAGCCGGAACCGGACACGCACCTTGCCCTCGGCGCGGGCCCCTGGTAGGACGCGGAGCCATGACACCTCCCGCCCAGCGCCGCACGACCGGAGCGTTCTGCTTGGGGATCGCCCTGCTGCTCTGCCCGCTCAGCGCGGCCGCGGCGGAGCCTTCTGCCCCCACGGCAGCGGCGCGCGTCGGCTGGGCCTACGGCATCGGCGCCGAGCTGGAGTACCGGCCACGGAACTGGGGTGTCGGGGTCAGCGGCGGCTACGTGCCGCAGTACGGCCCGGGCGGCTACCTGAGCGCGCTGTGGGGCGCCAACCCGCTGGGACGCAGCGGCCTGGTCGCGGAAGCCGGCCTGTTCTACGGCCAGCACAGTCCGCTGCGGGCTGCGCAGACGGGCCTGGGCGCGCACGCGCTGGTCGGCTACGAGGTGGCGCCCACCGCGCGGACCACGATCCGCCTGGTCGCCGGCGCCGGCGTGCCGTTCACGGAACACCCGAGCTTTCCGTCCGGGGAGTTCCTGGCCAAGCTGACGGCCGGCATCACGCTGTAGGCCGCGCGGTTCGACGCTGGCGCGCAAGCCGGCTAGACTGCGCCGGTTGCCCGCGGCAGCCGCGCCGTCTTCCCGTGCCACGAAGGTGGGTTGGATGTCCCAGCCAAGGCTCTTGATCGTCTCCGCCACGTTCCCGCCCTCGCTGCTGATCGGCGGGCGGCGGCCGGCGCGCATGGCGCGGCACCTGCGCGGGCTCGGCTGGCATGTGACGGTGCTGACGGTGCACCCGCTGTACATGCCGCCGTGGGATCCGGCCGAGGCGCGGCCGGATGGCGTGGAAGTGCTCGCGACGCATGTGCTTTCGCCGCGGGCTTGGGCGCGCCAGCTGCGGCGCCGGCAAGAAGGCCAGACGCCTGGCCAGCCGACCGCCGCCGTGCCGCAGGCGGGTTGGCGCGCGCAGGTGCACGGCCTGTTGCACGCCGCGTTCAAGGCCATCGAGTTCCCCGACGAGTTTGCCGGCTGGCAGCCGCTGGCCCTGCGCGCCGTGGCCGGGCAGCGGTTCGATGTGGTGCTGGGGTCGATGCCGCCGTTCTCGGACGCGGTCGTGGCGCACGCGATTGCCAGGCGCTGCGGCGCCCGGCTGGTGCTGGACTACCGCGACCCGTGGAGCGAAGTCCTGAGCGAAGACGCGAGCTACGGCGAGAGCCGCGCGTATTCGAAGACCGAGCTGCAGCGCCACCGCGCGCTGGAGAACCGGCTGCTGCGCGAGGCCGACCTGGTGCTCGGCGTCAGTCCGCGCATCTGCACCTGGCTGCAGGCGCGCACGCCGGTGCCGGTGCAGCTGCTGCCCAATGGGCTGGACGCGCCGCCGCCCGCCGCCGCGCCACCGCGCACGCTGCCGCTGCGCCTGATCTACGCGGGATCGCTGGCCTATGACCGCAGCCTGGATTCGCTGCTGGCGGCGCTGGCCGCGCTGCGCGCCGAGTTCCCGCCGCAGGCGCTGCGCCTGGTGTATGCCGGCCCGCACGGCGCACAGCTGCAGAAAGCCGCGCAGGAGCAAGGCGTTCTCGACTACGTGGACGACCTCGGCGTGCTGCCGCGCGGCAAGGTGCTGGCGCTCTATCAGGGCGCGGCGGCGGGCATCGCGGCGGTCTCGGCGCGGATGCACTACTGCTACCCCGGGAAACTGTTCGAGATTCTGGGTGCGGGCTGCCGCGTGCTGATGTGCGGTCCGCCGGGCGCCGATGCGCTGGAGCTGGTGCGCACGCTGGGCGTGGGCGAGACGGACGATGGCAGCGGCGTGCAGGCGAGCGTGCAGGCCGTGCGCAACCTGCTGCTGGCGCCGCCGACGCCGCTCCACGGGCTGGAGAACTGGGTAGCGAGCGAGCAGATGGCGCGGCTCGATGGGATGCTGCGCGAACTCTTGCCCAAGAGCTAGCGAATCTGCCGGCTCCGGCTCCGGCTAGCCTACATCCATATCCCCGTAAGACAAGCGCCAATGGTCGATGTGGCACACCGTCTCCGGCGGCATCTCCGGCGTGTTCGCCCGCACGCCCGGCACCAGCCACATCCGCCCACGCCCTTGCGGCAGCGGCACGAACCCTAGCGCGAGCAGCGCCGCCACGTCCTGCCGCCGGAAGCTGTTGAGCACGAACGCCGCCCGATGCCGGCCGCGCCGCGTCACCGAGGCCAGCTTCTCCGCCATGGCCAGCTGCACGTCCAGCGCCGCGGGGGCCAGCCACTCGGTCGCCATCACGTCGCGCGCCTCGCCCTCGGGCAGGCGCAGCACCAGCAGGCCGCGCAGCTTGCGGCCCTCGCGCACCGAGAAAACCGTATACTTCACCGAAGGATGCCGGTCGTAGCGCCACGTCAGGTACGCCCGGTCGCGCAGCACCGAGACGCGGTAGTCGTCGCGCACCTCCTGCCACAGTTCATCGACGTCGTCCGGAATGCCCGGCTCCTGCTCGGTGCGCAGGTGGCGCAGCCGGCTCAGCCCGAACGCGCCCCATTCCGCAACGCGCGTGCGCCATTGCAGCCCGAGCATCGCCGCATCGACCGCCGCGCCCACGCCCGGCTGGTGCAGCCGCGCGGGCAGCGGCGGCTCGCGCAGGATCAGACCAAAGCGCGGCACCGGCCGCAGCAGCATCCAGCCGAGCCGCATGACGCGCGGCGGTAGCGCATTTTCATTGGGAAAGCCAAAGACCAGCGGAATGTCGTGGCAGGTCTCGCGGTACGCCAGCTGGCCCAGCTTCGCGAACAGGCCGCGGCGCTGGAAGTCCGGGTGCGTCATCGAATCGAGGCTCTGCGCCGCGACCATGTCCTTGCCATCCACGCGCATTCGCACGGGAACGATGCCGTAGAACGCCGCCATCTGCTCGCCCGCGAACGCCGCCGTCGCCAGCAGCCGCCCGTCGCCCGCCTCGCGGTACATCCACGCGAACGCCGCATCCGCGTCCGCCGTCCCGCCATAGGGCCGGCCGTAGATCGCGCGGTACAATTCCATGAAAGCCGGGCGATCTTGCGGATCGCGGTAGGGCCTGAGCTCGAGTTCCGATGCCGCCATGCGCGTCTCCCTGTGCGGCCGTGGAGTCTCCCCCGTCGTTCGCAGCCGCGTCAAGGCAGCGAGAAGCACTGCGCTTGGGCGCCGCCAGCCGCCATGCTACGCTCGCGCCGATGCCACCGCCCTCGCCACCGCTGCGCCTTGCCCTGCTGCTCGATGACCCGCCGCCGCCCTGGCAGCTGGCCCTGCAGGATGGGTTGCCGCACCGGGTGCAGAAGATCATGGCGCAAGCGGTGCTGCCGCACGCCCAGGATCCGTACGCGCGCCTCGACCACCGCCTGTTCGCCCAGCCGGACGCGCCGCCGCCCGCCGCGCCGCCGCTGCCGCGCCTGGATCCGGCGCTGCTGCAAGACGTTGATCTGCTGCTGGATCTGCGGTTGCCGGCGCCGGACCTGCCGCCGCTGCCGGTGCCCGCCGCGCGCATGCTGGCGGGCGAAGACGGCCTGGATGCTCAGGATGCCTGGTACCGCGGCGCGCACGCGCTGGCCCTGACGCTGGACGTGCAGCAACCGGACGGCACGCGGCACCAGCGCCTGCTGGCGCGCATCGCGACGGATCGCACCTCCTGGCAGCGCACGCTGCGGCGCCTGCTGGCGACGGTGCAGCGCTGGTGGCCGCGCGTGCTGGCGCACTGGCCGCTCGACCTGCAGCCGGCGCCGGCGCGCAAGCCGTCCAAGCCCGCGCCGTGGCTGCCGGCGCTGGCGCGGACGACGGCGACGCTGCTGGCGCGCAAGCTGCGGCACCACACCATCGGGCAGGCGTGGCGCATCGGCATCCGGCCGCGCAAGCCCGCGCTGCTGCCGCTGATCCTGGCGGAGTTCCACTGGCTGCCGACGCCGCGCGGCTGCTTTGACGCCGACCCGTTCCTGGTGCGCGCGGCCGAGCAATCGTGGCTGTTCTTCGAGCGCATGCCGCCGCACAGCACGCGCGGCGAGATCTGGGTGGCGCCGCTCAACGCGGACGGCCAGCCCCAGGCCGCGCACCGCGTGCTCAAGGCCGAGCACCACCTCGCGTTTCCGCAGGTGTTTCGCGCGGATGACCAGTGGTGGATGGTGCCCGACTCGGCCGGTGCGGACGGCATCCAGGTGTTCCAGGCGCACGCGTTTCCGGACGATTGGCGCCTGACCGACGTCTGGCTGCCCGGCCAGAGCTGGGTCGATCCGCTGCTGCACCACGACGGCCAGCGCTGGTGGCTGCTGGCGACGCCGCAATTTGACGGCCAGGTGACCAGCGACGAGCTGCACGCCTTCTGGAGCCCGCGTTTGGGCGCGCCGTGGACGCCGCATCCGCAGAATCCCGTGCAGGCGGACGTGCGCTGGGCGCGCAATGCCGGGCGGTTGCAGCTGCAGCACGGCGAATTGTGGCGGCCGGCGCAGGACTGCGCGGCGGATTACGGCGCCGGGATGACGCTGCGCCGCATCGACGCGATGACCCCGGAAACCTGGC
>CAIXAA010000081.1 GCA_903917305.1 uncultured Myxococcales bacterium
GGAGGTCACGCGCTGGGTGAAGCGCGCCGTCGACAAGCCAGTCTGGGCAAAATTGACACCGAACATCACGGACATCCGCGTGCCGGCCAAAGCGGCGTTTGCCGGCGGCGCCGACGGCGTGAGCGCGATCAACACGATCCTCAGCATCATCGGCATCGACCCCAGGACGTTGCGCCCGGTGCCGACGGTCGAGGGCTTTTCCGTGCCGGGCGGCTACTCGGCGCAGGCGGTCAAGCCGATTGCGCTGCGCATGGTGATGGAGATCGCAACAGCGTTCCCCGGTTGCGAGATCAGCGGCATCGGCGGCGTGTGGAAGTCCTTTGACGCCATCGAGTTCCTGCTGCTGGGCGCGAGCACGGTGCAGGTGTGCACGGGCGCGATGCTGCTGGGCCAGGAGATGGTGACCGAGCTGATCGAGGGCCTGGACAAGTTCATGATCGACCACAAGTTCGCGACCGTGCGCGACATGGTCGGGCACAGCCTGCAGTACTTCACGACGCACCACCATCTCGTTGAACTGCAAGCGCAAAAGCGCGCGGAGCGCGAGGCGACGAACCGCGACCTGAATTGGGGCAAGACGCGCATCCAGGACGAGACGGCGCGGATTACCTCGAACGAGTAGCTTTCAGCCTCGTTGCAGCGACGTACACGCCGCCCGCGACCAGCACGCCCGTGAACCAGGCATAGACGTAGATCCCGGCGAAAAACGCGGGGATCGTGTCTAGCAGGTGCACGCCCTTCAAGAACCCCGGCAGGTTCGGCAGCACGCCGCACGCCAACGCCAGCAGCGCGACGGGATTCCAGCGACCGTAGCGACCGCCCTCACGGTAGAGGTCGGCGACGTCCAACTGCTTCTTGCGAATGATGAAGTAGTCGGCGATCAGGATGCCGGCGATGGGGCCGAGCAGCGCCGAGTAGCCGATCAGCCAGCCGTTGATGTACGTGTCGGCATTCGCCAACAACTTCCATGGCATGCAAGCGATGCCCAGGAGGCCGGTCACGAGGCCGCCGGTCTGGAAGCTGATGCGCTTGGGCGCCAGGTTTGCGAAATCATTGGCAGGACTGACGACGTTCGCGGCGATGTTCACCGAGATGGTGGCGATGCCGACGCCGAACACGGCGATGACCGCGACGAGCGCGCGCGTGCCGGCCGACGCGAGCAGCGGTGCGGTCAGGCCCGGCGGCGGCGTCGCTGCGGTCATGAAGCCAAGAACGGCTTGCGGATCCCAGAGTTTCTCGACGGGCACGCCGACCAGGATCGCCGAAGAAGCGCTGGTGATGACGACCGCCATCGCCGAGAAGGCGATCATCGTGGCGGGGAGGCCGAGCGCCTGGCCAAGCATCTGTTCACGCTGGCTTTTTCCGTAGCGTGTGAAGTCCGGGATGTTGAGCGACAGCGTCGCCCAGAAGCCGACCATGCCGGTCAGGGACGGCACGAAGACGGGCCAGAACTCTGCCAACGTCTTGAATTTGGATGGCTTGTCGAGCAGGGGCCCGACGCCGCCGGCGCGCGACACGACCCAGGCGAGCAGGCAACCGGCGAGCACGAGGACGATGGGTGCGGCCCAGTTCTCGAAGATCCTGACCGCATTCATGCCCTTGTAGATGATGGCGATGTTGAGCGCCCAGAAGCACAGGAAGGTGAGCGCGGCCGGAATGCCGAGGCCGAGGATCTGCCCTCCGGAGCCGATCTCCGCGAATCCAGGCCAGAAGGTGACGATGAAGGTGCGCAGGGCTTCGCCGCCGATGACGGTGTTGATGCCGAACCAGCCGCAGGCGACCAGGGCGCGCAGGACGGCGGGCAGGTTCGCGCCGGCGGTGCCGAAGGAGGCGCGCGCCAACACCGGGAAAGGAATGCCGTATTGCGTGCCGGGATGCGCGTTGAGCAGGATGGGCACCAGCACGATGAGGTTGCCCAGGCCGATCGTCAGCAGCGCCTGCCACCAGTTCATGCCCGCGGCGATGAGGCCGCCGGCGAGCATGTAGGTCGGGATGCAGTGCGCCATGGAGATCCACAGCGCGGCGAAATTGTAGGTGGACCAGGTGCGGCGCGCGGAGGGCACCGGCGAGAGATCCGGGCTCCACAGCGGGCTGTCGGCGAGGTCGGCGGGGAGATCGGCGAGGGCTTCGCGCAGGTGCTGCGGGTCGTGCATGGGGGCCTCCGACGGCCACGATAAGTGCAAAGACCGCTTGCGCCAAGAAGTTTGCTGATCAGGAACAAGCCAGGGGGCGCATGGACAGCTACTTGAGCAGCCGCTTCAAGGCCTCCTCGTCATCCGGATGCACGCCCGGACGCGGCTGCCAGCGCTGCAGGGCCGCGCGGCGCTGGGCAGCATCCAGGTCGCGCGCCACGAGCGCTCGCGCCGTCTTGAGGCGACCCAGCGCCGTGCTGGCGGACTTGCCCGACACGCCGCGGCCATGGCATTGCACGAGCAAGGAAAGCGCAGGATCGACAATGCCTTGGCGCAGCGACTGGTGGGCGAGCAGGTTGCAGGTCGCGGCCGGCAGGTTGACCGGCGCCGGCTCGGAGTGGCACGGAACCGGCAACTGATACTCCGCCTCTTGCGTCAGGCAGGTGCGCTGCGAGCCGGTCAGGGCGGTCAGCAGCACGTCCAGCTTGTCGATGGGCAACTTGCGGCGCGCGACCGCCGCCACCAGGGCGTCGTAGGCAGCCGGCGAGTCCGGCTCAAGTTCGACCAATTTTCTGGCAGTTGCATAGGCACGCTCGACGTCGCCGGCCAACAGCCAGGCCTCGGAGGCGCGCAGCAGCAGGATCGGCTCGGTCGCGGCGTCGAGACCGGCCAGCAGCGCCGTCAAGCGGGCGCGATCCACCTTGGGCCGCAGGAAGTGGAGCATCGCCGCCGTCACCCACGGGTCGCGCGGATGGCGCCGCAAGCCCTCCTCCAGCACGGCGAGCGGCTTGTCTTCGGTCACACCCGCCGGCGTCGCGTCGCAGGTGCCCGGCAGCAGATCCTGACGAAACTGACAAAGTCCGCGCACTTGCGCCAGCGCCACGAAGGGTCGACCATCCGGGCACAGGACCAGCGCTTGCTCGATCGCCGGCCACATGCTGCGCACGCTCCGTTCCGGCTCCTTGACCACCATCGCCATGCGCGGCTGGCCGATGGCGTCCAGCGCCGCTTCGCAGGTCTTCGGCGGCGGTTCGGCGGCAAGCGTGGCTGCGGACAGCAGGCCGCACAGCAGGACAGGAAGGCTCAGATGCGTTCGCATGTCGACCTCGAAACGAGCGGGACCCGGTTAGCGTAGCTTGTCCGCTCGCGCCGGTACATCAGCGGAATCGCGCTTGACGCTGCGGTCCGCGGCAGCCTACGCTTGCCCTCACGTCGCCCCGGGATTCCGGAACGGCGCTGGAGGAAGTCCGGTGTAAGTCCGGCGCTGGCCCGCAACCGTGAGTGTCGATAGTCCGCCAGGGCGGTCGACACAAGTCGGGAACTCCCGTAGCTGCCTAAGGAAGACGGCACCTTGCGCCGGATTCCACGCGTCCCTCGAGGAAAGGGGAGCGGCTCACCCAGCCTGCGCTTGCGCGCCGGTGCTGGCGGCCGATCCCTTCAAGCCTCGCATCCCCGACGCAGCCGCACGGAAGTTCCCCTGCCGCCCTGGCTCGTTAGGGGAACATGTTCAAGCGTACTTTCCGCGTCTTCGTCTGCGCCGGCTTCGCGCTCGGCCTGGCCGCCTGCAGCAGCACCGTCGGCACGCCATCGGACCACGGCAACGGCGCCGCCGACACCAGCATCGCCGCCGACAGCAAGGCCAGCCCGGATGGAAGCGGCGCCGACAGCCTCGCGCCCGACACGATCGCCAAGGACGTCGCGAGCCAGGACGTCGCGAGCCAGGACGTGACCACGGCGCCGGTCAGCATCATCGGGACGTGGTCCAGCAACTTCGGCGGCTACGAGGAGATCACGGACAAGTCCTGGAACGACATGGTGATGACCAAGTTCGACGGCATGACGCGCATCGCCATCACGCAGAATCCCGCGAGCGACAAGTACAACCCGAGCAAGTTCAACAAGATCGTGTTCACGGCGCCGAAGGACGGCAGCTTCTACTACTGCTACGTCGACTACGGCAAGGACACGGCGGCGCTCGCCGAAGCGTCGACGCTGACCGCCGACGACAGCGCGCCGGACACGAAGGGCTGCGGCGGCTTCTCCTGGACCAAGCTCACCAAGGCTGACCCGATCGCGATCGCCGGTACGTGGAAGAACAACTTTGGCGGCAACGACGTGATCAGCAGCCGCTCGTGGGCGTCGATGGGCTCGACGATGGCCATGTCCTTGTTCGACAACGCCAAGCGCTGGGCGATTACGCAGAATCCGGCCGATGATCAATACAACCCGTCGAAATTCAACCGCATCGTCTGGACCGCTCCCAGCGGCGGCAACTTCTACTACTGCATGGTCGATTACGGCCTGGATTCCGTGGCATTGGCCCAAGCCACCACCAAGACCGCCGACGACAGCGCGCCGGACAAGAGCGGCTGCGGCGGCTTCTCCTGGACCAAGCTGAGCCCGTGAGGATGACTGCGATGCGGCTTCTTTGCCTGCTCCTGCTGGCGAGCACGGCGTGCGCGGGGCCTGCGACCCAGGCCGCCGCGGATGGCGGCGATGCACAGACCATGGATACGACGACGGATACCGCAAAGAAGGCGGATCCGTTCGCGGATCGCGTCGTGTCGTTCACGCCGGGTCCGGGCGCTGGCTTTGGCCAGGACAAGATGCCCGGCGTGGTGCTCGGACCGCCGCAGGGCAAGGGCGCGAATGCCGGCAGCTTGGACGTCGTGTCGCTCGGCAAGGACGGCACGATCGTGCTGGTGTTTGACGACATCGAGCTGGTCGACGGGCCGGGGCCGGACCTGCTGGTGTTCGAGAATCCGTTTTCCACTTGGCTGGAGACCGGTTACGTCGCCGTCAGCGAGGACGGCCAGACGTGGCAGGAGTGGCCCTGCGCGCCGACCGACGCCGCCGGCGGCTTTCCAGGCTGTGCAGGCGTGCACCCGGTGTTCGCCAACCCGGACAACGGCATCGACCCGACCGATCCGAAGGTCGCAGGCGGAGATGCTTTTGATCTCGCAGATTTGGGCATGACGCACGCCCGCTACGTGCGGATTCGCGACAGCGGGCACAATCCATCGGATCCGCCCGGCGGTGGCTTCGACCTGGACGCGATCGCCGTCGTGCACGGCGCGCCGATCGCCCCCTAGCCGCTACACGACCTGCAGCGCTTTGTGCGGTAGATCCGGCAGTTCCACGCGGATCGCATCCCCTGGCCGCACGTCGCCGCCGGCCAGCACGATCGCCATGATCCCCGCCTTGCGCACGACCTGCCCTTGCGCGTCGCGCCCGAGGGTCGCCGCCATCAGCCCCGGCTGCAGCCGCTCCAGCTGCGCACACGGGTCGCGCAGGCCGGTCACTTGCAGCACCGCGCCGGCCCCGAGGTGCAGCCGCGCGCCCTCCGGCAGCGCGAGCAGATCGAGGCCGCGCGTCGTGATGTTCTCGCCCATCTCGCCGGCATGGACGTGGAAGCCCGCGGCCTGCAGCTCCTCGTGCAACTCCGCGTGGATCAAATGCACCTGCCGCAGGTTCGGGAGCGCCGGCTGTTTCCGCTTGCGCGACAGGTGCTGGACGGTTGCGCCCAGGTGCGCGTCGCCCTCGACGCCCCGGCCGGTCAGCAGGCGCAGGACCGGCTGCGGCTGCTTACGCAAATCGTGAAGGGGGCTGCGGTGAACGGCCTCGATGCGCGCGGCCTCTGGCTTGGACATGGTCGGCTCCTCCTGCGGCGCATCCTGCCAGAGCTTGGGGTCGCGGCGCCATCTCTCTGATCTCGACTTGCAATCGTCCGGAGCATCTGGTATCACACATTTCCTATCTGGTTGGTGTGAAACAGCACCGACGCCGGAGTGCCCGATGCTCGTCTCCATGCGATCCGACTATGCCTTGCGCGCCCTGCGCCTGCTGGGCCGTCGTGGTGGCGATGCGCCGATGAAGACCGCGGACATTGCGGCCCAGGCGCACGTGCCGGAGAAGTACCTGGAGGCGATCCTCGTCAGCCTGCGCAAGGCCGGCCTCATCCGCAGCCGGCGCGGCCCCGATGGCGGGCACCTGCTGGCGCGTCCGGCGCACCTGGTCAGCGTCGCCGAAGTGCTTGCTTCGATTGAAGGACCTCTGACCGTCGGCCCGCGCCGCGAGGACGAGCGCGCGCCGTCTGGCGACCCGGCGATGGACGCCTGCCTGCACGGTGTGTGGCGCGAAGTCGAGCAGGCGCTGCACGGCGTCCTGGGTCCCATCACGATCGACGACATCATCCGCCGCGCACAAGCGCGTTCCGCTACACCTGATTTCAACATCTGACGGCTGGCGCGACAGGCGCGCTGGCCATTGGCCCGCCAGGGCACGAGGAGACAGACCATGAGCCGCATCTACGACGACAACAGCCTCAGCATCGGCCACACGCCGCTCGTGCGCTTGAACCGCCTGTCGGCAGGCACCGGGGCCACCATCGTCGCCAAGACCGAAGGGCGCAACCCCGCGTATTCCGTGAAGTGCCGCATCGGCGCCGCGATGATCTGGGCCGCGGAGCGCGACGGCTTCCTGACGCCCGGCTCCAAGGCGAAGACGGTCATCGAGCCGACCAGCGGCAACACCGGCATCGCGCTGGCCTTTGTCTGTGCGGCGCGCGGCTATCCGCTCACGCTGACGATGCCGGAGACGATGTCGATGGAGCGGCGGCGCATGTTGCTGGCATTTGGCGCGAATCTCGTGCTGACCGAGGGCTCCAAGGGCATGCCCGGCGCCATCGCCAAGGCGCAGGAGATCCACGACAGCGACCCGTCCAAGTACTTCCTGCCACAGCAGTTCAAGAACCCGGCCAATCCGGACATCCACTTCCGCACCACTGGCCCGGAGATCTGGGACGACACGGACGGCGCCATCGACATCTTCGTGTCGGGCGTCGGCACGGGCGGCACGATCACCGGCGTGAGCCGCTACATCAAGCAGGAGAAAGGCAAGGCGATCCAATCGGTGGCGGTGGAACCATCCGACTCGCCGGTGCTGACCGCCATCCTCGCGGGGCTGCCGCCCAAGCCGGGTCCGCACAAGATCCAGGGCATTGGCGCCGGCTTCAAGCCGGACGTGCTGGACCTGTCGCTGGTCGACACGGTCGAGACGATCACGAACGACGAGGCCATCGAGATGGCGCGGCGGCTGCACCGCGAAGAAGGCGTGACGGCGGGCATTTCCGGTGGCGCGGCGACGGCGGTGGCGGTGCGGCTCGCGAAACGCCCGGAGAATGCGGGCAAGCTGATCGTCGTCGTGCTGCCGGATGCCGGCGAGCGCTACCTGTCGAGCGTGCTGTTCCAGGATTTCGCGGTCGCGTAGACGCTGCACAGCAAGGCTGATCTGGTCTATGTTTCCCGCCCGCTGGCCGCAAAGAAGCGCGCCAGCGGGCGGGTGCGTTTGGAGGTCGAGATGGTGCTGAGCCTGGCGGAGATTCGCGAGCTGATCCGCGATGAAGAATCGGATGACCGCGATTTCATCCACCTGACGTCGAACGAGACGTTGCTCTCGCCGCTCGCGCAGGGCGTGCTGGCTTCGCCGCTGGGCAACCGCTACCTGCTCGAACACCTGGACATGCGGCAGGATTCGCCGTCGCGGCTCAACGGCTTCATCTACAAGGGCATGGATCGCGTCAACGCCATCGAGCGCTCGGCGGCGGAGGTCTGCAAGGAGCTGTTCGGCGCCGATTACGTGGAGTTTCGCTGCCTTTCCGGCCTGCACGCCATGCAGACCACGATGGTGTCGCTGACCCAGCCGGGCGACATGATCATGCGCTTCGGCGTCGCGGACGGCGGGCATTTCGCGACGGAGAACATCATCAAGCTGTTCGGGCGCAAGAGCTGCACCTACGCGTTCGACCGCGAGCGGCTGACCATCGATCTCGCCGGCACCGAGGCGATCTTCCGGCGCGAGAAGCCCAAGCTGCTGTACCTCGACGCGATGAACTACCTGTTCCCGTTCCCGATTCGCGAGCTGCGCCAGATCGTCGGCGACACGCCGATCCTCTACGATGCCAGCCACACGCTGGGGCTCATCGCCGGCGGCGAGTTCCAGGACCCGCTGGCAGAGGGCGCGGACATCCTGCAAGCCAACACGCACAAGACGCTGTTCGGGCCGCAGAAGGGCATCATCCTCAGCAAGAACCGCGAGTTGATGGAGCGCGTGAGCTACAACCTCTCGCAGGGCCTGGTGTCCAGCCAGCACACGGCGCCGCTGCTGTCGCTGTGCATCGCGCTGCACGAGTCGCGCGAGTGGGGGCGGATGTACTCAAGAAAGATCATCGAGAATGCGGAGTTCCTGTCTGGGCAGATGGCGTCGCTGGGGATCCCGGTGCTGGCGCGCGACGACGGCGCCCACACGCGAAACCACCACTTCTTCATCAACTTGACCGGGCGCGCGTCGGCCTCGCACGAGATGGAGAAGCTGCTGCACGCGCACCTCGCCGTGCACCGCGGCATCCCGTTCCGCAACGTCGACGCGCTGCGCGTGGGCGTGCAGGAAGTGACGCGCCGCGGCTATGATCAGAGTGATCTCAAGCAGATTGCGCAGTGGTTCGCCATGATCCTGCTGGACGGCGTGCCGCCCGACGAGATTGCGCCGGACGTCATCGCCTTGGCGCGCCAGCGCACGCAGGTCCTGTACTGCGATGCGCCGATCGCCAACGAGCCGAGCCCGGAGCCGGCGGCGCCCATCCACGTGCGCTCGCGCACGCCCGCCGGTCGCTGGGTGGATTTCAATCGGAAGAGCACCGACTTCCTGCTGGAGGGCGACCAGCTTCTCGCGATGCGCGAGCTGGGCGCCTTTGCCGGCACCTTCCCGAACCAGACCGACGCGACCGGCAACATCAGCCTGCGCGGCGACGGGCACGTGGTGGTCACGACCAGCGGCTGCTACATCAAGTACCTGGAGCCATGGAACTTTGTCCGGATCGAAGCGGTGCGCGAGGACGTCATCGACTATGCGGGTGCCGGCGTGCCGTCGTCCGAGAGCCTGATGCACTACCTCATCTACCAGACGACCGAGGCCGGCGCGGTGGCGCACATGCACTACCTGCTGTCCAACAAGGAGGCGCAGGATTTGGGGATTTCCATCGTGCCCCCCCAGGAGTACGGCTCGATCCAGCTGGCGCGCGCCGTCGCGGAGGCGTGCCGCACCAACGACATCGTCTACGTCCAGAAGCACGGCCTGATCTTCCACGGCGCGGACATTCCCGCCTGCCGGGCGCGCATCGCCGACTTCATCCGCTACCACGAGGAGGCAGGCGATGAGTGAACCCCGCGTTTTGCATACGGTCACGCCAGTGTGGCATTCGCTGCCCATCTCGCGCATCGCGGGACGGCCGGTGCACCTCAAGATGGAGGCGCTGCAGCCCGTCGGATCCTTCAAGATTCGCGGCATTGGCCACTTGTGCCAGAACGCCGTGGCCGGCGGGGCGCGCCATTTCGTGTCGTCGTCGGGCGGCAATGCCGGCGTGGCTGCGGCGTATGCCGGTCGCGAACTGGGCGTGCGCACAACCGTTTTCGTGTTCCACGGCGTGCCGGACACGGCGCGGCAGCGCATGGAGGAGTACGGCGCCGAGGTCGTGATGGCCGGCCCGTCCTGGCAGGAGGCGCACGAAGCGGCCAGCCTGGTGGCCGAGCGCGACGGCGCCTTCTACGTGCATCCCTTTGATCATCCAGATATTTGGGCGGGCCACTCGACGCTGGTCGATGAAGTGGTGGCGCAGGGTCTCCAGCCCAAGCTGGTCGTCGTCGCGGTGGGCGGCGGCGGGCTGCTGACCGGGCTGATGCAAGGCCTTGATCGCCATGGCCTGGAAAAGACGAGGATCCTGACGGTGGAGACCCACGGCACCGAGTCCTTCTTCGCCGCGCGCGCCGCAGGGCACCTCGTGCGGCTGCCGCGCATCAACTCGGTGGCCAAGACGCTCGGCGCGGCGCAGGTGGCGACCGAGGCCTTTGAACTCGCCAAGCAGCACGATGTCGAGTCGCTGGTGGTGACGGACGAGCAGGCGCTGGCGGCCTGCCGGCAGTTTGCCTTGGATCATCGGATCTTGGTGGAGCCGGCGGCCGGCGCGGCGCTGGCGGCGGCCTACGGACAGCTGGGGGCGGTCGCGCGGGCCGAGGACGTCCTGGTCATCGTGTGCGGCGGCGTGGGAATCGCGTTGAAAGACGATATCTTCGCCTACACGCCGCGGGATCCGGATTGACGCCTACTTGCAGCCCGTGCCCGTCGGCGCGATGCACAGCGTCAGGCTCTGCCCCGCCACCGCACCGGTGAGCGACAGAACCTGCTGATCGGCCACGAATTCCTGTTTCACGGCCGCAGCTGCGCCGGCCGGGCCGCCGACCAAGGCCACATAACCATCGGGATACACGCGCGTCACCGGCAGCGTGATCTCGGTCGGTCCCAAGGCTTCCTTGCGCGGCGTCCACTGCATCCGGAACACGCGCGTCTTGGCATCATACGAGAACGACTCGAGAACGCCGGCCACCGCGCGCGGATACGGGCGCGTGAGCCAGGTGGCCCACAGCGTGTCCTTGCCGTCACCGCCGATCGGGCTCCACGAGCCGCCATCATAGGCCCACAGCGCGTAGCCCATCATCTGCCGATCGGCCATCATCAGGACTTGATTCACGAAATCAGCCATGTTCGTCTGATCGTTGGCGCCGCCGAACTCGCCCAGCCACAGCGCGCCGCCCTGCTTGACGCGGTCCGCGGCGCGCAGCTTCTCCCAGTCGCCCACGTAGGTGTTGTCCAGGGTCCAGCCACCGCCCTGCTCCACCGTCATGTCGTAGAGGTGCGGCGCATACCCGAGGCGCGGCGGGCCCTTGCGCGGGTCGGTGATGCCCAGCACGTCGCCAGGGAACGGCCCGCCGATGTCCGCGCCCAGGTTCGAGTTCAGCAGCGAGGTCGGCTCGTAGAAGATGTACCCATCGGGATCGACAGCGCGAATCGCGTCCACCACCCGCTGCGTGAAGTCGATCAGGCGCGCGTTGCGCCAATCGCCCGACACCAAGGCGTCGTCCTTGAAGGCGATGGTCGCCGCGATGTCGCCGTTGGCGAACACCGGCTCGTTCATGATGTCATAGCCGATCACCGCGGGATGGCTGTGGAAGCGCTGGATCACGTGCTGCCAGGTGGCGATGTAGTGCTGCTGCAGCTCCGGGTGGCCCTTGGCCGGATCCCAGAAGTTGCTGTAGGCAGCCTGGACCGCGGCGTTCAAGGCCGAGAGGTACCACGCGCCGCCCTCGATGGGCTTGAAGACCTTGCCATCGGTGATCGTCGCCCACGGCGGCGCGCCATCGCCGCCCACCGCTGGACCGTAGATGTCCTGGTGCATGTCCAGAACGACGTAGATCCCGTGCTTTGCGTACCAATCCAGGCGCACGCCGATCGCGTCGAGGTACTTCTCGTCGTAGACGCCCATCTGCGGCTCCAGGCCCTCCCACAAGATGAGCTGGCGCACGGAGTTGAAGCCGTAGGTGCGCATCCTGGCGATGCGATCCTCATCGATCTTGCCGATGTAGTCGGGGCCGCTCTTGGAGCCGACGAAGTTGGCGCCACGCAGGATCACCACGCGGCCCTGGCGGTCGGCGACGAAGCGCGGGTCCGGCGACTCCACCAGCGGCGTCGTCTTGGGCACGAGCTCGCCGACTTTCGCGGGGGGCGTCGCGGGCTTGACGGCGGGCTGCGTCTCGGAGGTGCAGGCAGCCAGGGCGAGCAAGGCAAGGGTCAGGGCCAGGTTGCGGTTCACGAAGACCTCCGGTACGGGGCGCGGTTGCAGCCGCCGCATAACCTACGCTGCCGGGCAGCTCGGCGGCAAGGCTAGCGTTTCTGGTGCACCGCGCGAGCCAGATCCTCGGGCGTGTTGATGTTCTCGAAACTGGCGAGATTCGCGTCGATCTGGCGCAAGGCTTCGGCCGGCACGCGCACGACCGGCAGCTCCTCCAGGATCGCGCGCAGCTTGAGTCGACCCGCCGCCAGCGCCGCGTTCACCACTGGCAGGCAACGGCGGTGGTAGAGGGCGAGCAGCGGCTCGGGGCCGTGGTCGGTCACCGGCACGACCACCGCCGCCTGCCCGCGCGCCGCCCACAGCGCCCGCACGACCGCCGGCTCGATCCAAGGCATGTCCGCCGCGACGGCCAGCACCCACTCGTCCTGCGTCCAAGCGAGGGCCGTGGCCAGGCCGCCAAGAGGTCCCTGATAGGCAATTTCGTCTGACAGAACAGACACTTCCAATGGAAGCCCCAAGACCGCCAGATCGCCGGGCCGGTTGGTCACGACCGCGATTCGCGCGCAGGTCTGCGTCACGGCATCCAGCACGCGCCGGATCAACAATTCCCCTTGAATATCCAACAGGATCTTGTCCACGCCCATGCGCGTCGAGCGCCCGCCCGCCAGGATCGCCGCGGTCAGCGGCAGACGCTCCGGCGCGATCGACGTCATGGCGCCGCCAGCGACTTGCCGTGTGGCTGCGCCAGGATCGCCTCGAGGATCGGCACGATGGCCGCCAGGCGCTCGCCATCGCGCGGCAGCACGGCGGCCACGCGCTGCGCCCCGGCGGGCGGCTCGGTCTCGCCGTCGCTCAGCAGCCAGACCTTGCGCATCGGCATGTCCTTGTGCCCTTCCACCAGCACGAGATCATAGCGTTCTGCCAGGAAGTCGAGCGGCAGCACCCAATCGGTCGTCGTGCGGTGCACGCGCAAGAAGCCTTCGCCGGGGCCTTGCAGCAGCACGTCGGCGCCGGCGCGGAACAAGCGGTCGCTGTCCTTGCCGGGACGGTCCACTTCGATGCCGTGCACGTCGTGCTTGACGATCGCGATGCGCAGGCCGCGCCCCGCGAAGTGGCGCAGGATCTGTTCGAGCAGCGTGGTCTTGCCCGCGCCGCTCCAACCGCAGATGCCAAGCAGGGGGAGATCGTCAAAGGTCGTCATGGCCTTGCAGGATAGCATCCGCGCGGCGATCCGTCTTGGGGCCCGGCCCAAGTTGCTTCCCCTCCTGCAGCACGCGATACTGGCTCGGCCCCGTCGGGCCCAAGCTGCCACGCCCATGTCGCTCGCCCTGTCGCCGCAACCGCCCCACGCGCCGGATCCGCCCGGCTGGGCCGCCTTGGAGCTGGTGTTTCGCGTCCTTGGCCGCGTGCTTCTCGTGCTGGACGAGGACTTTCGCATCCTGCGCGCCAGCCAGACGCTGGATGCCATGGGCTGTCCGGGGGCGGCGCAAAAGGCGATCGGGCGGCCGATCCACGACTTGCTCGACACGCATGTCTTTGGTCCTAAAGAGGATCTGCGCTCCGTGCTGGAGCTGGGCGGCCGCGAGGAAGGCCGGCGCGCGTTCCTGCACTGCGGGGAGCAAGGCTCGCGCCTCGTGGCGCTGACGGTCGCGGCGCTGCCCACCGACCTGTGCGGGTTCTGCGAACCGGGCGCGCGCTGCCTCGTGGTCATCCGCCCCGCCGAAGAGGATCTGCTGGTGCTGCAAGGCGCGATGGCGGCACAGGGCATCGTCGCGCGCTCCAAATCCATGATCCGCATCGTGAACCTGGTCGAGAACCTCTACCGCTCGGAGGTCAACGTCCTCATCACCGGCGAGAGCGGCAGCGGCAAGGAGGTCGTGGCGCGCGCCGTCCACGCGCTCTCGCCCGTGCGCGATGGGCCGTTCGTGGCGGTGAACTGCGCCGCCTTGCCGGGCGATCTGCTCGAGAGCGAGCTGTTCGGCCACGTGCGCGGCGCCTTCACCGGCGCGGTGAAGGATCGCGTCGGGCGCTTCGAGCTGGCAGCGGGCGGCACGATCTTCCTCGATGAAATCGGCGAAATGACGATGCATTCGCAGGTCAAGCTGCTGCGCGTGCTGGAGGCGCGGCGCTACGAGCGCGTCGGCGAGAGCACCTCGCGCGAGCTGCAGGCCCGCATCATCGCCGCCACCAACGCGGACCTGACCGAGGCCATGCACGCCGGCCGGTTCCGCGAGGACCTCTACTACCGGCTGCGCGTGGTGCCGATCCACGTGCCGCCGCTGCGCGAACGGCCCGAGGACATCGAGCCGCTGGCGCAGTTCCTGCTGGCCAAGAGCGGCGCGCGACATGGCGCGGCGGTGCGGCTGTCGCGCGACACGCTGCGGGCGCTGGAGGCGTACGCCTGGCCGGGCAACGTGCGCGAGCTGGAGAATGCGCTCGAATATGCCGTGGCGCTGTGCAAGGGGCAGACGGTGCAGGTCGAGGATCTGCCCATCGAGATTCGCGATGTGACGCACTCCGCGCCGTCCATGCTGCGCCAGGCTGGTTCGCTGCAGGCGCCACTGCCGGATGACGAAGCTGCGGTGATCCGTCGCGCGCTCGAGACGCACCAGTGGAGCCGGACGCGCGCCGCGCAGGCGCTGGGCATGAGCCGGACGACCTTCTGGCGGCGGATGCGGGCGCTGGGGATCTCCGAGACGCCGCCGCATCCGGTGTAGCCGGCGTCACGGCGGCAGCAGCCACGCTTGCCACGGACCGGTGCAAGTGCCGCCGCCCTGCTGGCGACGCAGCAGCGATGCGCGAAAATCCACGTAGATCGCATCTTGGGCCATCGCGTGGCAGCCCAGGCAGGGACCGACGCGCAAGGTCCGCAGCAGCTCCGCGCTGTCCAGCGAACGCACGCCCTGGCGCGTCCCGCGTCCTGGCTGCGGGCTGTCCAGCGCCGTCCACGCATCCGCGGCCATGCCCGGCTGGCCCGCAAGCGGCGCCGCGGGTTGAAACATCGGCTGCGGCTGGTCCAGCACCAGCGTTCCCTCGCCAAGCCCAAGCGTTCGCGCGGAGAGGTGACAACTCGCGCAACTGCGCGCCTTTGGCCCCGTCGTGTGCGGATCGAGCGGCGCAAACAGGCGTTGGCTGAGCCGCTTGCCTCCCGCTGCCGACGCATCGACGTCGAGCACCATGCCGGGAATCGCCGGACCCAGGTGGCCGTCCGCCAGGACCGCCAAGGTCGGAGGCGCCACCTGCACGCCGTCGGAGCGCTCCTGCCACACGCCCGGCGTTGACGCCCTCTTGCCGAAATCCCATTGCTGGCCAGTAGGTTCAAAGCGCGTGTGGCACGTCGTGCAGGTCGGCACCCATGCCGCGTGGCAAGCCGTGCAGGTCAGGCGCTGGTGGCCGCGCAGCGTGTGGTTGGCGTCGCCCGGCGTCTGCTTGACCGGATGCAGCGTTCCGTTCGCCTTGCCGCGCAGCTGCCAAGCTCCGCCCGGCTGCGGACCCGGGCGCAGGTTCCAGATCAGCGTCCCGCGCCGCGCCAGCCGCACCGCTTCTTGCGCCGGCCGTTGCACAGCGCGCGCCGCCGGCAGCCGCGCCGTCGTGTCGTCCGTCACGCGGCCGGCCGTCGCCTCCTGCCCGGGCTGCACGGGACCGTGGCAGGACTCACACTTGATTTCCACCTGATCTTCCTCGTGGTTCCACGCCGTGCCATCGCCCATCAGATCCGTGTGCAAGTGACAATCGATGCACTTGAGCCCCGCTTTCTGGTGCACGTCGGCCGGCGCCTGACAAACGGTGCGGCCGTCGGGCAAGGCAACGGCGTCCACGCAGTCCTCCGCGTTGCTGATCTCGGCCATGCCGGCGTACGACAAGCTGATTCGGGCGCTGCGGCTGTGGCAGCCAAAGCAGTTGCTGTCGTCGATGCGGGCATCGACGCGCGGATGGGCGCCGCCGCTGCCTGGCGTTCGCCCGGCGGGCGAGTGGCAGGCACTGCAGCCGGCACCGATGGCGGCAAAGCCCCGGAGGGCGTCGTCGCGGTTGCGCCGCGCGGTCGCGAGGTGGCAGCCGGCGCACAGCTTGCGCAAGTGGCTGTCGGCAGCGCTGGGGGCGGCCAGCGCGCAGACTTCGGCCATGGTCGTCGCGCCATCGGGCATTGCGGCTTCGCCCAAGGCCCAGCGGTCCACCGCGACGATGCCGCGGGCGGTGCCCATCAGGGAGCCGCGCACGCGCGCGCCTTCCTGCGCGTGGCAGCCGGCCTGGGCGCAGGTGTGCTCGACTGTGTCCAAGGCACCGGGTTCGCGCTCCAATCCCGCGTGCGCACTGGCTTTGTCGGTCGCGTCGGGGTTGCCGAGGTGGCACAGCGCGCAGCCCATGACGGCCGCGCCGTGCGACCCTCCCGGATCGTCGCTCGCCTGGTTGTGGCAGACGCGGCATTGGTCGAGCGGCGGTGTGGCACCTTCGACGCCTGCACCTTTGTGTTTGGGCAGCAGGATTGCCGCCGCGGCGAAGACGAGCAGGCCGCTGATCACCGACGCGGCGAGGCGCTGGACGCCCGCCCGGTTCACGTCAGCACCCGCCACCCTTCTTGGCGACCGAGACGCCAGCGGGCGCGGCGGGCGCGGCGCGCACCTGAACCGGCTCTGGCGCCTGACGATTCCCAGTGAAGTAGCCGTGCAGGGCGGACTGCGTGCGGTACGCGGCCACAGCCTCCGGCGTCGGGTTGGCAGGCGGCAGGGGTGGATCGAGCACGGCCTTGGCGAACGCCGGATAGCCTCCCATCAACACGAGCACTTCCCCCGGAAACGCGCGCAACCGTTGCGCCAGCGCCTTCGAGTCGGCATTGCCGTAGACCACGACCTGCCGCGTCGTCGGCAAACTCGCAACAAACCCAGCAGGTTGACCTGTCAGGCACTGCGCGCTTCGCAGCCGCGCCGCTTTGCACTCGCCAGCCGGCCGCGCGTCGAGCAGCACCAGCGTATCCGGCGCACGCGACAGACGCGTGGCCAGGTCGATCGCCGAGATGTAGCCGAAAGGCTTGGGCATCTCCTGCGCCTGGCTCGGCTGCCAGCCCAGCGTTGCGAGGCCCAGCACCGCCAGCCCGGCCAGCGCGACGAACGTGCGGTTGCGCACGCCAAGGTTGCCGGCCGGCAGCGCCGTCTGGCCACGGCGCGCGAGGATGCGCTCGAGCGCTTCGGCCCCGAAGAAGCAGCCGACCGCCATCAGGACGACCGCGACGGCGACGGGTGCGAACGGCACGCCGACCAGCGTGTCGATGCGCGTGACGCCCATGGCGCTGGAAGTGTAGAACTTTTCCAGCCAAGGATAGAAACCGCCGAACAGGAGCGTGCCCAGGCCGACGCCGAGGTAGGTCACGAGGCCGTCGAGGTTGCCGGAGGCGGCGGCGGCGCAGGAGGTGCCGGGGCAGTAGCCGGCGACGATGAAGCCGACGCCGAGCAAGGCGCCGCCGGCGACCTGGGGCCAGAGAAATGTCTCCGGGACAGTGACTTGCGCGAGATCGAGCACGCCCACGCCGCTCAGCACGCCGATGCCGATGGCGCAGGTGGCGATGCCCGTGAACATCACCTTGAACACGCGCATGTTGGTGCCGTAGAACTGCGCGGCGAGCAGGGGCGCGCGGCCGAACCCGGCGCGCTCGAGCACGAAGCCGAACGCGATGCCGATGAGGGTGCCGAGGACCATGCCGGTGGCGCGGCCGAAGAGATCGTGGGTGTAAAGCGGCAGCATCATTTCCATTGCCTCCGCAGCAGGGGAGCGGCCAGGTAGCCGCCGCCAAAGACCGCGAACATGAACAGCCAGGAGCCGAGGGAGAGGACGGCGCCGCCCGTCAGCGCCTGGCCGGACGTGCAGCCGCGCGCGATGCGCGAGGCGACGCCCATCAGGATGCCGCCCAGCAGCGCCAGGACGAGGCGGCGTGCGCCGGTGGCGCGCGGGCCGCGGGTGATGCTGAGCTTCATGCGGCCGGCGGCGTAGGCGCTCATGGCGGCGCCGAGGAAGATGCCGAGGACTTCCCAGACCAGCCAGTCGTCGAGGACGGCCTTGCCCGGGCCGAAGTACTGCGAGAAGTAGCCATTGTGTTCAATGGTTTGTGGCGCAACGGCGTGCGCAGCGCTGACGGCCAGGCGCGTCGCGGCGCCGGAGGAGCCCAGGCCGTTGCCCATCACGAGGAAGGACGCGAGCAGCACGAGGCCGAGCATGAATCCGGCGAAGTAGGGGTTCCAGAATCCGGCGTCTTGGGGCGATTGGTCGGACATTTTGGCTCCTTAGGGCAAGAGACGATAGCCGCTGTCCTGGCCGGCGGCCAGCAGGATGGCCCTCAGCGCGAGGCCACCCACCAGCACCAGCGCGGGCGTTAGCGCCACGAGCGGCAAATGCCGCCGCAGTTCAAGCAGTTCCATCGCGAGCGGCACGAGCAGGCCGGTCACGACGACCAGCGACCAGAAGGCCGCCGTCCACGGACCGCCGAGCAACGCGGCGCCGGCTAGCTGCGCAGACGCGCCGCCGGAGGCGAAGCCGAGCAGCATCGCAGCAATCAGCAGCAATTCGACGAGGATGGCGGCGAGGTCCCAGCGCAGGAGCAAGGCGCGCTCCACCGCGTCCAGCTTGCACAGCAGCAGGAACGCCGCACCGGTCGACAGGCCCGAGGTCAGGAACAGTGGGCCGAGCACCGCGGAATTCCATTGGATCCGCGCCGTCAGCGTGCCGAGCAGCAGGCCGGTGTAGACGCCCAGCCCGGCGCCGACGGCGATCGTCGTCCAGAGCACGAGGCTGCGATTCTGCTGACTCCAAGCGGCGATGCGCAGCGCCAGCCGACCCAGCAGCGGCACGCGCCGCAACGTCGTTTCCGGCAAGGAGCCCAAGGCGAGCAGCAGCCCCGCCGGATAGACCAGCAGCAGGATCCAGGCGCCCCAGGACATGGGCGAATGCGGCCGGAACGCCAGGTAGAAGCGGTAGACGTGCAGCTTGAACTCGAGGTCGAGGAACAGCGTGCCCATGCCCGCCGACAGCAGCCCGAGGGCGACCAGCGGCATCCATTGCAGCGCGGCCGACGTCGGGCGCTGCCGGCGCGTCAGCTCCAAAGCGGCTGTCAGAATCAGCAGTCCCGCCACGAGGCCGCCGAGGAACAGGTACAGCGTGATCTCCCAACCCCAGATGTGCAGCGACGGATCGATGGCGTGGTTGAGGCGCGTGGTCACGGTTTCGACGGGCAGGCGGTGCATGGCGCTCCCTCAAGTCAGGAAAAAGACGTTCGGCTCGGCGCCGGTCTCGGGATGGTTGACCTTGGCGCGGCGCGTGCGCAGCAGCTGCGCCACCTCCGACGAAGGGTCGTTCGCGTCGCCGAAGTGCAGCGTGCGTGTCGGACAAATCCCCACGCAAGCAGGCAGTTCGCCGCGCTGGACGCGGTGCAGGCAGAACGTGCACTTATCCACGTAGCCGTCCGGATGCACGTAGCGGGCGTCGTACGGGCAGGCGGCGATGCACGCCTTGCAGCCGGTGCACTTGTGGTGGCTGACCAGGACGACGCCGCCTTCGCTGACGTGGCTGGCGCCGGTCGGGCACGCGTCGACGCACGGCGCGCCGGAGCAGTGGTTGCAGCGCTCCGAGCGGATCTCCGCGCGCAGGTTGGGGAAGATCCCGAAGATGTCCTCGACGATCCAGTCGCGGCAGTAGCCGTCGGGCACGTTGTTCTCGGATTTGCACGCCAAGACGCAGGCTTTGCAGCCGACGCACAGGCGCGTGTCCACGACCATGACGTAGCGCTTGCTGCTCATGCCGTCACCTTCTCGATCTGCACGAAATTCACGTTCATGCCGGTGCCGCCCATCAGCGGGTCGATGCGGACGCGCGTCATCAAGGCCGCGTCATCGGCGCCGCGCCCTTTCGCGAATCGCAAGCCATTGGATTTGTGGCCATACCCGTGAACCAGGAACACGCAGTCGGTGCGGATGCGCTGCGTGGCCTTGAGGCGCACCGGACCTGATTTCGCGCCGTCCTGGTTGACCAGCCACACGCGCTCGCCGTTTTGCAGGCCGCGCTCCTGCGCGATGGCGGCGTTGAGCCACAGCTCGTTCTCGCTGAACACTTCGGAGAGAAAGCGGTTGTTCGTCGTGCGGCCGAAGGTGTGCGTCGGCGTGCGGCCCATCAGCAGGCGGAACTGCCCGGCAGGCGGCTCCTCCGGCGGCGTGTACTTGGGCAGCGGATCGAGGCCGGCGTCGGCCAACTGCTTGGACCACAACTCGATCTTCTTGGACGGCGTGGGAAAGGCCGGCTCGAGCCCCTCCTCGATGAACACCGGCTTGTGCGGCGCCACGTGCACGCCGACCTTCTTGAGCTTCGCGACGTCGAAGCCGCCAGCCTCCAACCTCTTCTTGACCATCGCGCCGGCGTCCTCCCACGGGAAGAACTCGGCTAGATTCATGCGCTTGGCCAGCTCCTTGGCGATCCAGGAGCCCGGCTTGGAATCGAACATCGGCGCGACGACCGGCTGGCGGATGGCGATGTACGGCTCCTTGTAGGGCGTGACCGCCACGTCGTCCCAGCGCTCCAGGTAGGTCGCCTCCGGGAAGACGACATCGGCATAGCCCGTGATTTCAGCAGGAAGCACGTCGATCGCCAGGATGAAGTCCAGGTGCTCCATCGCCGCAATCGTCTTTCGGGGCTCCGGCAGTGCCTGCATCAGGTTGGTGCCGTACACGATCCAGCCCTTGATGTCGTACGCCGCCGTGCCCGGGAAGCTCGCGTCGCGCAGGCCATGCGCCAGCGTCTCGTCGGCAAAGGGATACGCCACGCCTTTGGGCTTGTCCGGCGCGGGCTTGGGCTTGTGCGCGTAGGCCGGCACGCCGGGATACTTGGGCACGCCGAGCTTGGTCGGCAGGTAGAAGCCGCCCCTGCGACCGTAACTGCCGACCAGCGCATTGAGCATCGCCATCGCCCGCGCGCGCTGCGCATCGTCGCCGTACCAGGCCGTGTGCCGACCGGGATGGATCAGCGACGCGGGCCGCGCGCCGGCGATGAAACGTCCTGTTTCAACGATCAGCTCCGGCGCGATGCCGGTCTCGACCGCCGCCCACTCCGGCGTCTTGTCCAGGAGGTACGCGGTCAGTTCCTCCAGCCCGGTGGCGTACTGCTCCAGGTAGTCGCGGTCGTACAACTTCTCCTGCACGATCACATGCATCCACGCGAGCAGCAGCGCGATGTCCGTCCCCGGCTTGATCGGCAGCCAGTACTTCGCCTTGCCCGCCGCCGTCGAGAAGCGCGGATCGACGACGACCAGTTGCGCGCCGCGCGAGATCGCGGTGGCGAACTCCTGAACCTGGGTATTGTGCATGTTCTCGCCGAGGTGCGAGCCAATCAGCGTGATGACGCGGCTGTTCTCCAGGTCGATCGTCTCCGGCGACCCGACCGGCGCGCCGAACGTCAGCTGGAAGCCGACTTCGCGGCCGCCGCGGCACTGCGCATAGGATGGCGCGCCGACGTTGTCGGAACCATAGGCATTGAGCAGGTGCTTGAAGAAGGAGCCACCAAAGCCATGGCTGAACAGCGCCACCGCCTCCGGACCGTGCTTTTCCTTGATCTCCAACAGCTTCTTCGCCGTGAAGTCCAGCGCCTCGTCCCAGCTGACCTCCTCGAAGTGCTGGGAACCGCGCGGACCGCGCCGGATGAGCGGCTTCTTCAAGCGATCCGGGTCGTACAGCAGCCCCACGCCGCCGGTGCCGCGCGGACACAGGTGGCCCAGCGACAGCGGATGCGCGGGATTCCCCACGATCTTGGTCACATGCCCGTGCTTGACGTGCGCCAGCACGCCGCACTTCCAGAAGCACAGCTCGCACAGCGTCGGCACGACGGTGTCGCCATCGGTGCCCGGATTCGCGACGGGATCGCCATCCAAACCCCAGATTTTGCTGGTCAAGCCCGAGGCCAGGGCCGTGGCGCCGACCGCCGCGCTACTGATCTTGAGGAAGTCTCGTCGGGTGAGGGGCATCGCTGTTCTCCGCTGTCGAGGACCGCAGTCCTGCGCAGGGAAGTAGCAGGAAGCGTGCCATGAACGCCACGCGCCACAACATGGTGCAACTACTGGCGTATGGCTGAGCGGAGAGCAAGAGGCGGCGGCGGGATTGCTTCAAATGAAACACAACGTTCCAGAAGGTGTTTCAAACGCCGCTCGCCAGCCGCACGCCCGTCACCACCTGCGCCGCATCCGCTTGCAGGCCGCTGCACCGTCAAGTCGGCGAAGGATCAGGACTTGCCGGATCCCTTGGCGGCCGGGCACGTGCTCAAGCCAAAGACCGTGTAGAGCGGACAACTTCCGATGGCGCCCGTCAAGATGGGCACCACGCCGACGAACCCCCAGGGCGTCTGCGGGCCGACGAAGGCGAGGCTCAGCAAGCCCAGGCCGAGCGACACGCGCAGGACGCGATCGAGCGTGTGTTCATTGTTCGGAAACAGCTTGGTCCACATGGTTCCTCCGTCATTGTCCGTTGTTCGGCGGCATCGCCGGACGAGGTGGCGACCAGGCAGGACGCCGGCGCGCAGGGAGTAGGAGCCGGGCCGTGCCGGAAGGGTTCACAGGCGTGCCATACTCGCGTGGGCTGCGGAACCCTTGCCGCCGCTCGTGGCTCGCATGCAGCGGCTCGCCCCTGCCGCGGCCGAGGAGCACCGGATGTCCTGGTTCCTGGCGACGATCTACGACGGCTTCATGCGCAAGACCGAAGCCGCCGGGCTTGGCGATTGGCGGCGCGAGCTGCTCGCGACCGCGGGTGGCGACGTCCTGGAGGTGGGGGCGGGGACCGGCGTCAACCTGCCCTGCTACGGCCCCGCCGTGCACAGGCTCGTGCTCACGGAGCCCGACCGGCGGATGCGCGCGCTGCTGGAGAAACGCGCGGCGGCGACGCGACCTGCGGACGCGAGGCTGGAAGTGCTGGCGGCGTCGGTCGAGCGGTTGCCGTTCGAGGACGCGGCGTTCGACGCGGTGGTGGCGACGCTGGTGCTGTGCTCGGTGGGCGATCCGGCGGGCGCGCTGGCCGAGGTCCGTCGCGTGCTGCGGCCGGGTGGCAGGTTCTACTTCCTGGAGCACGTGGCGTCCGAGGACGTGGGCCGGCTGCGTTGGCAGCAGCGCATCGAGCCGCTGTGGAAGCGCGTCGCGGACAACTGCCACCTCGCGCGCCGCACCGAGCAGGCGATCGCCGAGGCGGGCTTCACCATCGAATGGGCCCAACGGCAGAGCATGCGCA
>CAIXAA010000082.1 GCA_903917305.1 uncultured Myxococcales bacterium
ATTCCGGCTCCGGCTCCGGCTCCGGCTCCGGTTCCGGTTCCGGCTCCGGCTCCGGCTCCGGCTACGGTTCCGGTTCCGGTTCCGGTTCCGGTTCCGGCCTCCGGCTCCGCCCCCTACTTCAGCAACCGCAGCGCAAACAAATCCCCCGCATCCCCGCCAATCGTCGTCCCCACCACCAGCAGGCTGCCGTCCGCTTGCAGCAGCAGCGCGACCGCGCGGTCGTCCTTGCCGGCGGCGGGCACCGTGAACTTGCCGGCACCCGCGCCGCTCGGCCCCTGGAAGGTCGCGTCCAGGCTGCCGTCTTTCTGCGCCAGGCGCGCGACCAGGACGCTGGTCTGGCCGGCGAGCGTCGACGAACCGGCGACGACGACCTTGCCGTCGGCTTGCATGGCGAGGGCGTGGAAGGCCGAAGGCTCCCAGTTCTTGGTCGAAAAGCCGGTCATGACGCTGCCGCCGCTGCCAAAGCCCGCGTCGAGCGCGCCCGCGGCCGAAAAGCGCGCGACCAGGCCCAAGTAACCGCCGACGTTGCAGGAGCCGCCGACCAGCGCGCTGTGGTCGCCCAGGATCGCGAGGCCAAAGCCGTAGCTGTTGGTGCCCAGGCTGGGCGCGACCAGGATGCCGCCGCTGCCAAAGGTGGCGTCGGGCGTGCCATCGGCGTTCAGGCGCGCGACGACGACCTGGCTGAGGAACGACGCGGTGGCCATGTCGCCGGCCAGGAGGATCTTGCCGTCGCTGTCGATGGCCATGGCCAGCGCGCGGTCCTGCGTGCCGCCGAACTTGAGCAAGGTCTGGCCTTTGCTGCCAAAGCTGGGATCGAGGCCGCTGCCGTCCGCCAAGAAGCGCGCCACCGGCACGGGGTTGCTGTTGCCGCCGGTGGACTGGCCGGCGACGACGAGCTTGCCGTCGCCCTGCACGGCGCCGGTCCAGGCGGAGTCGTAGCCGGCCGTGCCGATGGGATTCCACTTGAGCACGCCGGAGTTGGCGAATGCGGTGTCCGGCGTGCCGTCGAAGTGCCAGGCGGTGACGGCGAAGTAGCTGCTGACGCCGTTGCTGGTGTCCGTGCCCGAGCCGATGGCCAGGAGGTGCGCGCTACTGACCAGCAGGGCGCGGAGCGTCTCGCCGCTGTTGGCGGTCTTGAACGTGACGCTGCCGCTGCCGGCAAATGACTTGTCGGGCTTGCCGTCGCTGCCGAGCACGAGGATCAACGCCTGCGCGAGGTTGGCGCCGACCGCCTGCGTGGTGCCGCCGATGGCCAGGCGGCCGTCCGGCAGCAGCGCGGCGGAGGTGGCGGCGTCGGTCGAGCCCTTGGCGACGTCGACGACGGTGCGGCCGCCGCTGCCGTAGCTGGCGTCGAGGCCTCCTGACGGCGGCGGAGCGACGGAGACCGCCAGCGGCGCCGAAGCCGTAAGGTTGCCCGACTTGGCGTGCACCGTCGCCTGCACCGGCCCGGCCAGCGCCGCCGCAAATGAAGCCGTCAACAGCAGCTGGCCGCTCTGGTCCTTGGCCGCCACCGTCAGCGGCGTCGCCGTCACGCCCGCCGGCAGGCCATCCGCGGTGACGTCGACCGGCCCGGCCGCACCGAACGTCCGCGCAAGCCCAAACGGCACCGTCGCCGTCCCGCCCGGTTGCAGCAGCGCGGCCGGCGCGTTCAGCGTCAGCGCGATGGCCGGCAGGCCGACGACGAGCGTGACCGGCAGCGACTGCGTCTTGGTCGCGGAAGTGGCGACAAGCGTGATGACCGACGTGCCCGGCTTGGCCTGCGCCGAAGCGTGGATCTGCAGCGAGCCGCCCGCGCAACCGACGATCGGCGTCGCCGTGAACGTCACGCCTTGCGGCAGGTTCTGCGCCACAAGGTCGATC
>CAIXAA010000083.1 GCA_903917305.1 uncultured Myxococcales bacterium
CGAACTGGCGCAGGATCGGCCGCTTGCGGTCGGCACAGAGCTGTGGGCCACGCCGCGCAAGCTGCACGTGTTCACCGACGTGCCCGGCGAGCCCGGCCGCGGAGAGATGGAAGAGCCGGTCACCTGGGGCGAGTTCATCTGACGCCTTCCGCTGCCCGTTCGCGTTGCGCATCGCGACCCACTCCCGCAGCGCTTGCAGCCGGCGCGCAGGGCGCCCTACCCTGCAAAGGAAGTCTTTGGCAATTGCCGTGCCGCCGCGCACCTCGGGAGGTCTGTCATGGCATCCTCTCCGGCTCCGTTGCGTCCGCGCCGCCTGCGCGCGTTCCTGCTCGCGCTGCCCCCTGCCGCGCTCGCGATCCTCGCCGCTTGTGCCCTGGCGCACTCCGAGGATGAGGCCCAGCGCCACGCCCAGGCCGAGAAGCCGGCCGGCCCGACCTCGCTGCCGCCCTTGCCGTCCGTGCCGCCGCCCCTGGCCTCGCCGGCCGTGCCCGCGCCGCATTCGCCGGTGCCGCAGCCTGGCGGCGAAGTGGCCCAGAGCATTTCGGATGTCGCGGAAGCCGCGGTCAAGAGCGTCGTCAACATCTCGACGACGCGCACGGTGACGCATCCGCAGCTGGACGAAGATCTGCTGCTGAATCCGTTCTTTCGCGACTTCTTCGGCAAGCACATGCCGCACGGGGACATGCGCCAGACCAGCCTGGGCTCCGGCGTCATCGTCACGCCTGATGGCGTCATCCTGACGAACAACCACGTCGTCGAGAAGGCCTCCACCATCCGCATCAAGCTCAGCGACGGCCGCGAGTTCGATGGCAAGCTGCTGGGCGCCGATCCGCGCACCGACGTCGCCGTGCTGCGCCTGGTGGGCAAGGTCAGCGACCTGCGCCCGCTGCCGATGGCGGACAGCGACAAGGTGCGGCTTGGCGAGCAAGTGCTGGCGATTGGCAGTCCTTTCGGCATGTCGCAGACCGTGACGATGGGCATCGTGTCGGCCAAGGGCCGCGCGGATGTCGGCATCGCGGATTACGAGGACTTCATCCAGACCGACGCGGCCATCAATCCCGGCAACTCCGGCGGCGCGCTGATCAATTTGCGGGGCGAGCTGATTGGCCTCAACACCGCCATCTTGACGCACGGCAGCGGCGGCAACCAGGGCGTGGGTTTTGCCATTCCCAGCAATATGTTGCGCCCGATCACCAACACGCTGCTCGCCGGCGGCAAGGTGTCGCGCGGCTGGCTTGGCGTGGCGATCCAGGATCTCGACAGCAACCTGCACCAGGCGCTGTCCGTCACGGAGCCGGGCGTGCTGGTCTCGGAGGTCGAGCCGCAAAGCCCTGCCGAGAAGGCCGGTTTGAAGCGCGGCGACGTCATCCTGCGCGTCGATGGCCACATGACCGACACGGTCGGGCGGCTGCGCAACCTGGTGGCGAGCCATGCCGCGGGCGCGAAGGTCAGCGTGGAGCTCGTGCGCGACGGCAAGAAGCTCAAGCTGGACGTGACGTTGACTGCCGCGCAGGACCGCAAGCTGCCGGCCGCGGGGGAGCCGGAGGAGCATGGCGGCCTGCTGCGCGGCCTCTCGGTGGTGCCGCTCGACGAGCAGCTGCGGCGCCACCTGGACGTGCCGCTGAGCGTGGCGCAAGGGCTGGTCATCGACCAGGTGGCGCCGGACAGCCCGGCGGCGCTCGCCGGCCTGCAAGAGGGTGATGTCATTACCCAAGTGAACCGGCAGGTCGTCACATCGCCGGAGGCGTTCGCGCAGATCGTGCGCAAGAGTTCGGGGCCGGTGCTGCTGCTGGTGGTGCGCGAAGGGCGGCCGCGCTTCTTTGCGCTGGCCCCGTAGTTACATCGCCGCCGGCATTCCCTTGGCCGCATCCGGACTCAGGTAGCGCACGAACCACGCGCGCGCCAGCCGCGCGACCTGGTCCAGCGCGCCCGGCTCCTCGAACAGGTGTGTCGCTCCGGCCACGATTTCCAGCTTCTTCTCGCAGGTCAGCAGCGCCAGCGCCTGGCGGTTGAGGTCGAGCACGACCGCGTCCGCACCGCCGACAATCAGCAACGTCGGCGCCGCCACGCTCGGCAGCGCGTCGCCCGCCAGGTCCGGCCGGCCACCGCGCGACACCACCGCGTGAATGTGCGGCTGCCGCGACGCCGCCAGCAGCGCCGCCGCCGCCCCCGTCGAAGCCCCGAAATACCCGAGGTTCAGATCGCGCGGCGCCGCCTCCTGCAGCCAGTTCGCGGCACCGATGAGCCGGCGCGTCAACAGGTCGATGTCAAAGCGCATGTGCCCGGTCAGCGCTTCGGCCTGCTCCTCCAGCGGCGTCAGCAGGTCCAGCAGCAACGTGCCCAGGCCAGCCTCCTGCAGCGCCTGCGCCACCTGCCGGTTGCGCGGGGAAAAGCGGCTGCTGCCACTGCCGTGGGCGAAAATCACGCAGCCAGTGGCAGTTTCCGGCAGCACGAGCGAGCCGACCAGCGTGGCGGAGCTGGTGGCGATGTGGACATCGCGGTCGATGGTGGGTCGCATGCGGTCCTCCTTGTGCGTTCAGCATCCGCAAACCCCAGGTCCGGATCAAGGGCTGCCATCCTCCACCTTGAGCCTGGACGCGCGGCGGCGTATGCTGCAGCGAACGATCCGAACCAGTCGATGTCCGCGCGCCGATGGCCCGCCAATGGCCCTTGGCGCCTTGTGTTTCGTGCACAGGAGTTGCCATGTCCACGTACAAACAGGTGTTCTTCCGGTCCGCCGCACGCGAGAAAATCCTGCGCGGCGCCACTGCCCTCGCCGACGCCGTCCGCGTCACGTTGGGCCCCAAGTCCAAGAGTGTTCTCATCGGCCACAAGTGGGGGAAACCCATCATCTGCAACGATGGCGTGACGATTGCCAAGGAGCTTTCCCTCAAGGATCCCGAGGAGGATCTCGGCGTGCAGGTGCTGCGTGAAGCGGCCGAGCGCACCGGTGACGCGGTCGGCGATGGCACCACGACCGCGACGCTGCTGGCGTACGGCATCTTTTCGGATGGTTTGCGCAACATTGCCGCGGGGGCCAGCGCCATCGACTTGAAACATGGCCTGGATCGCGGCCTGCGCGTGGCGGTGACGGCGCTCCGCGCGCAGTCGCGGCCGGTGGAGACGCAGAAGGAACGCGCGCAAGTGGCCGCGATTGCTGCACACAACGACACGGCCATGGGCGAACTGGTCGCGCAGGCGGTGGCGAAGGTCGGGCCGGAGGGCGCCATCACGGTCGAGGAAGCCAAGGGCACGGAGACGACGCTGGAGTCGGTCGAGGGCATGCAATTCGATCGCGGCTATTTGTCGCCGTATTTCATCACGGACGGCGAGAAGAGCCAGGCAGTGCTGGAGGACGTGGTGCTGCTGCTCTACGACCGCCACGTCGGCGCGATGAAGGATCTGCTGCCGCTGCTGGAAGAGATTGTCAAGGAAGGGAGATCGCTGCTGGTCATCGCCGAGGAAGTGGAGGGCGAGGCGCTGGCGACGCTGGTGGTCAACAAGATCCGCGGCACGCTGCCGTGCGCGGCGGTGAAGGCGCCGGGCTTTGGCGACCGGCGGCGCGAGCTGCTGCGCGACATGGCCGTGCTGACGGGCGGCGAAGTGATCTCGGAGGAATTGGGGAAGCGTTTGGAGCATGTGGCGCTGGCGGACCTGGGCCAGGCGCGGCGCGTGGTGATCGACAAGGACTCGACGACGATTGTCGGCGGCCTGGGCAAGCGCGAGGCGATCGATGCGCGCTGTGGGGAGATCCGCCAGCAAATCAAGGACACGACGTCCGATTACGACCGCGAGAAGCTGGAGGAGAGGCTGGCGCGGCTGACCGGCGGCGTGGCGGTGATTCGCGTCGGTGCGCCCACGGAAGCCGAGATGAAGAGCCGCAAGGAGGCGTTCGACGACGCGATCCACGCGACCAAGGCGGCGACGGCGGAGGGCATCGTGCCGGGCGGCGGCCTTGCGCTGCTGCGCGTCATCGATGCCGTGGACAAGGAGGCGCAGCTGGCGTTTGGCGATGAACGCACGGGCCTTTTGATGCTCAAGCACGCCCTGGAGGTGCCGGCGCGGCAGATTGCCGAGAACTCCGCGCTGGACGGCGGCGTCGTCGTCGAGAAGATGCGCGCGGGCACAGGCAATTTGGGGCTCGACGCGTCGACGGGGCAATACGTCGACTTGTTCGAGGCGGGCATCATCGACCCGACCAAGGTGGTGCGCACGGCGCTGGAGAACGCGGTGTCGGTGGCGAGCGTGCTGCTGCTGACCGAGGCGACGCTGACGGAGATCGAGGAGCCCAAGCCGTTTGACCGGGGCGGTCAAGCCGAAGCGATGTAGATTCCAAGGGAGGATACCATGCCAATCGGAGACATCTGCCAACGTGACGTCGTCTTTGTCGAACGCGACATGCCCTTGATCGATGCGGCGCAGCTGATGCGCACGCACCACGTCGGCGCGCTCGTGGTCGTGGATGATCAGAAGGGCAAGCGCATGCCGATCGGGATGCTGACGGATCGCGACATCGTGGTCGCGGTCGTGGCGGCGCAGGTGGACGCGCAGACGCTGAACGTCGGCGACGTGATGTTGGATCACCTCATTTCCGCGAAGGAAACCGAGGGCGTGTGGGAGACCATCCAGCACATGCGCTCCGCAGGCGTGCGGCGCGTGCCGGTGGTGCAGAAGGACGGGGCGCTGGTCGGGATCGTGGCGATCGATGACCTGTTGGGGTTGCTGGCGGCGGAGATGAATGATCTCGCGCAGGTGATTGCGAAGGAGCAGACGCATGAGCGGCGGTTGAGGGTTTAGACTTGTGCGCTTGCTTCAAGGGGGCGGCTCAAGCGCCGCCGCCCCCTTGGACCCCCTGGCTGCCCTGCGGGGCTCTGGTAAACGTTTGGTGTTGCTACGGGCCGGCGCCGCCGCGCCCCAGCGCGCCTGTCGGGCGCGCTGGAGGACCCCTCGCGGCGCCGGGGTAACCTTGGGTCTTGCTTTGGCTCGGCCTCCCCTTGGTCGGCCGGGGCTGTGCGCCTGCTTCGCGCGCCCTCAGTTGGTCGGGTGGGTTTTGGCTGGACGGCACGTCCTCACCGTCTCGCTGATTTCATTCTGTAGGGCGGGGGCTTGTCCCTAAAGATCCTACACATCGCCACGGCAAAGAACTTGCCGAGCCCGTGAAGATGTGATCTACAGTGGGAATGAAGACTTCCCACACGCTCTCGCCATTGTCCTGCGAGTTCACGAACGC
>CAIXAA010000084.1 GCA_903917305.1 uncultured Myxococcales bacterium
GCGCTGACCTACATGAACCGCCGCGGGCCGCTGACGGTGCGCGCCAACACCCTGCGTGCGAGCCGTGATCAGGTCGCTCAAGCCTTGCAGGAGGCGGGCGTGGCGACCGTGCCGATCGACGGCCTGCCCGATGCGCTCTTGTGCCTGGAATCCGCGCGCCTCACGGCGCTGGACGCCTACCAGCAAGGCTGGTTCGAGGTGCAGGACGAGGGGAGCCAGCGCATCGCCGCAATGCTCGCCGTGCAACCCGGCGAGACCGTGCTTGATTGGTGTGCGGGCGCCGGTGGCAAGGCGCTGGCGCTGGCCGCGGCCATGCAAGGTCGCGGCGATCTGGTGGCCCTCGACACCCACGAGAAGCGCCTTGCGGAGTGCGAACGCCGCCTGGCGCGCGCCGGCGTGGGCTTTGCGCGCACCCGGCTTTTGCTGCACAGCGATCAACCGATGCCGGGCCTCAAGGCGGCGGACGCGGTGCTGGTCGACGCGCCGTGTTCGTCGAGCGGCGCGCTGCGGCGCAACCCGGAGCTGCGCTGGCACCTGGACGACGCCTGGCTCGGCCGCTTTCCTGAGCAGCAGAGCACGATTCTGCGCCGCGCTGCCCTCCACGTGCGGCCCGGTGGGCGCCTGTGCTACGCGACGTGCAGCGTGCTGCGCCGCGAAAACGAGGAGGTCGTGCGCGCCTTCCTCGTCGAGCGTCCTGACTTCGCGATCACGGCCGAGCAGCGCTTCGGACCAGCGGATGCGGCCTTCCTTTCGCTGAAACCCCTTGCGCAGACAGGCCCGGATGGATTCTACTGTTGCGCCCTGCAGAGAACCGTCGCCTGACGGACGCGCGCCAGTGACCGGCCGCGATTGCACGGGCTGACAGGGTCGCCAGAAATGACACTTTCTGGCGATCCGCCGCGGCGAATCCCGCATCGGGTGCGCTTGCGGCCCGACAACACTGCCACGCGGATCGCCATTTTCGGCGATCCTGTGAGATCACCTTGCTACCCAAGAACCCGAAATCCAAGCGGCCAGCACCGCCCGCGCCCGCCAAGCCCCGTCCAGAGCCGACGCCGCCGGAGGCGCGCTTCGTCTCGACGCCGGATGAGCCGGAGCTCGTCTCGACCACCGTCGATGCGCGCACGGCGCCGCGGCCGCACCATTTTGGCCTCGCGACCCTGACCGGGCAGCCCAACGTCGGCAAGTCGACGCTGCTCAACCGCCTCGTGGGCGAGAAGCTGGCGATCGTCAGCCCGCGGCCGCAGACGACGCGCGATCGCATCCAAGGCATCTTCACCGCTCGCGATACCCAGATCGTGTTCCTCGATACGCCGGGCATCCACAAGGCGCGTAGCCCGCTGAACCGCGCGATGGTGGGCACGGCGATCGAGTCGCTGGAGACCGTGGACGTCGTGGTGCTGGTCATCGATGCGCCGCAGGCGGTGCGCTGGCTGGCCAAGACGGATCGGCGCCCGCACCCCGCACCCGTGGAGCCGCATCCGGCGTCGGTCGAGCCGCGCCCGAATGCCGTGATTCCGCTGGGAGAACCCGGCGAGCCGGTCAGCGCCGAAGAAGAGGAAGCGATTGCCGACGAGGCAGAAGCGATTGCCAACGACGCGGAGGTCTGGCGCGTGCCGCTCGACCACCGCATCCCGCCCGGCGACCGGCGCATCATCCACAACATCCTGCGCTACAACCGCAAGTGGCTGATTGCACTGAACAAGGTCGATTGCGTCAAGCCGCGGCTCCTGCTGCCGGTGATGGAGGCGCTGGCGACAGCGCCGTCGGTCGGACCGCTGGTGCCGATCAGCGCCCGCACGGGCGATGGCGTGGCGCAACTGGTCGAGGCGATTCGCAGCTATCTGCCGGAAGGCGAGCCGGAGTACGCGCCGGACGAGCTGACGGACCGCAGCCTGCGCTTTCTCTGCGCGGAGCTGGTGCGCGAGCAGGTCTTCCTGCAGATCCGCGAGGAAGTGCCGTACGGCGTGGCGGTGGAGATCGAGGTTTTCGACGAACTCCCTGATCTCACGCATATCCAGGCACTGGTGCACGTCGAGAAGGCGGCGCAACGCGGCATCCTGCTCGGCAAGGGCGGGCTGCGCATGAAGGAGCTGGCAACCCAAGCCCGGCTCCAGATGCAGAACCTTCTGGATCGCAAAGTGTTTCTCGAGGTCCACGTCCACGTCGAGCCAGAGTGGTCCGAGCGCATGGAAACCCTCAAGCAGTTCGGGTACTTGCTGTGACGTATCGCCCACCCCTCATCGCGATCGTCGGTCGCCCCAATGTCGGCAAGTCGACGCTGTTCAACCGCCTGCTCGGCCACCGTACGGCAATCGTTCACGATTTGCCGGGCGTGACGCGCGATCGCCACTACGGCACCTGCACGATGCTCAACCATCCCGTGCGCCTCGTGGACACCGGCGGCTTTGCGCCGGGCGAGCACGAGGGGATGCTGCCGCTGATGCGCGAGCAGGCCACGATTGCCATCGATGAAGCGGATGCCATTGTTTTCTTGTGCAATGCCCGCGACGGCGTGACGGCGACGGACGAAGAGATCGCCGATGTCCTGCGCCGCACGGACAAGCCGGTGCTGTGCGTGGCCAACAAGTGCGACACGGAGCGCCTGGAAGTCGAGGCGATGGCGCTGTACAGCCTGGGTTTCGACCAGGTGCTGCCGCTGGCGGCGGAGCACAACCGCGGCGTCGTCGATCTGCTCGAAGCGCTGGTGGAAGTGCTCGATTCGCGTGGCGCTTTCGAGGGCGAGGAGCCGGAACCCGAAGTGCCGCTCGAGGAAGAGGAGCACGAGAAGGTGCGCGGCGGCATCGTGCCGCGGATTCGCGTGGCTTTTGTCGGCCGGCCCAATGTCGGCAAGTCGACGCTGGTCAACAAGCTGCTCGGCCACGAGCGCGTCATCTGCGCCGACATGCCGGGCACGACGCGCGACGCCATCGACATCGATTTCACCTGGAAGGACGAAGCCTTCACGCTGGTCGACACGGCCGGTCTGCGCCGCAAGCGCGCCGTCCAGGAGGCGATCGAGCAGTACTCGGTCAGCCAGGCGGTGCGCGCCATCGAGCGCTGCCACGTGGCGGTGCTGGTGCTGGACGCGACCCAGCCGCTGGCGGACCAGGACTCGAAGATCGCCGCGCTCATCCAGGATCGGGCGCGCGCCTGCGTCGTGGCGGTCAACAAGTGGGATCTCGTGGACAAAACCACGATGACCATGAAGGGCTACGAGATCGCGCTGGCCGACCAGATGCCCTTCCTGCACGACGTGCCGTCGGTGTTCATCAGCGCCAAGTCCGGGCAGCGCGTGGAGAATCTGTTCGAGAAGGTGCGCGAGGTCTATGCGGCGTTCAACCTGCGCATCGGCACGGGCGAGCTCAACCGCTGGCTTAACGCGCTGCAGGAGTCGCACCAGGCGCCGACCTACCGCGGCAAGAGCCTGCGCATGTACTATGCGGCGCAAGTGGGTGTGCGGCCTCCGCAATTCGTCATCCAGGTCAACACGCTGGGCGCGATTTCGCCGGCCTACGAGCGCTTCCTGACGGCGCAGATGCGGCAGAAGTGGGAGCTGCTGGGCGCGCCGATCAAGCTGCGGCTCAAGAAGAAGGCCGCGCGGCGGGCGCGCATCGGCGGCGTTGGCGCGGGCGAGTCTCCGTACCCGGATGCCGAGGATCTGGAGGCGGACGCCGGCGACTTTGGGCCGGATCCGGACGAATTGGGTTCGGATTTCGACGACTTCGAGGAATAGCCCGCCGTGCTTACCGCGCTGCGCATCGCCGACGTTGCCGTTTTGGAGGCTGCGGAGCTGCAGCTCGGCCCTGGCCTGACTGCGCTGACCGGCGAGACGGGCGCGGGAAAGTCCATCCTGATCGAGGCCTTGGCGCTCGTGCTGGGTGGAAGGGCCAGCGATCGCGTCATCCGCACCGGCAAGGATACCGCGGAAATTGAAGCGCAATTCGACCAGGTGGCGACGCCGGCGCTGACGACGCTGCTGGCCGGGATCGGGCTGCCGGACAGCGACGGCACGCTCATCCTGCGGCGCGTCATCGGCCGCGGCGGCGTGCGGCGCTGCCACGTGAACGGCAGGCTGGTGACCTCGTCGCAACTGCGCGACATCGGCTCGCTTCTCGTCGACCTCAGCTCGCAGCACGCCCAGCACCGGCTGCTCGATCGCGAAACGCAGCTGGAGCTGCTGGACCGCTTCGCCGGCTGCCGGGAGCTGCGTGCGAGCCACGCCGCGCTGCACGCCAGGTGGAAGCAATCGCAGGCAGAACTTGCCGCGGCGGAGACGCGCCAACGCGCGCAGGCCGAGCGCCAGGACTACTTGCGCTTTGTCGACGCGGAGTTGCGAGAGCTGGCGGTCAAGCCCGGGGAGTTTGCCGAGATCAACCAGCGCATCCAGCGACTGCGCGCTGGCGAGTCGCTGGTGAAGGCGGCGGCGGAGGCGGCTGCGCTGCTGGGCGACGAAGGCGGCGCGCGCGATCAGGTGGCGCGCGCGGTGCGGGTGCTGTCGCGCTTTGCCCAGCTGGATCTGGGACTTGCGGCGCTGGCGGAGCGGGCGCGCGATCTGGACGCCCTGGCCTCGGAGCTCGCCCACGATGTCGCGCAGTACGGCCGGCACGTCGACCGCAACGAACGCGAGCTGGAGACGGCGTCGGCGCGCCTGGACGCCCTGCACCGCGCATTCCGCAAGCATGGCGGCAGCGAAGAGACGTTGCTGGCGCGGCAGGTCGCGGTCGCGGCGGAGCTGGACGAGGACGAGGCCGACCTGCGCCTGCGCCAGCTGCGCGCGGATCTCGAGAAACAACGCGAGCAAATGCAGGCATGTGGCGCAGAGCTCGGTCGACGCCGGCACGCCGCGATCAACCGCCTGGGCTCCGAGGTGACCGCGACGATTCAGGGGCTCGGCATGCCGGCGGCGCAGTTGCGCGTCGAGCTGCGCGAGCGCGACGGCGACGGGCCGGGGCCGTTTGGCAACGAGCAGGCGGAGTTGATTCTGCGCGCCAACGCCGGCGAAGCCGAAGGGCCGCTGACCGCGCTGGCTTCCGGCGGCGAGCTCTCGCGCGTACTGCTCGCCCTGCAGCGCGCGTGCATGGGCGAGGCTGGCGAGGACGCGGCGGCGGTGACCTGCATCTACGACGAGGCCGACGCGGGGCTCAGCGGCTCGGTGGGTCTGACGCTGGGTCGTTTTCTCTCCGAAGTCGCGACGCGGCAGCAGGTGCTCTGCATCTCGCACCTGCCGCAGGTCGCTGCCGCGGCGGACGCCCACGTCGTCGTGCGCAAAGGCGAGGCGGGAGGCCGCACGCGATCGCAGCTGGAAGTCCTGCGCGAAGAGGCGCGCGTGACGGAGCTGGGCCGCATGCTCGGCGCCACCGAAGGCGAGGGCGACACGGCGCTGGCCCACGCGCGGCAACTGCTGGTCCAGCAACGCCGTCGCAGCTGACGCCACAGAACGCCGCACACAACGCGTGGGCATCTATGCTAGACTGCCGCGTTGCGCACCAACCGGGAGACTGCAGATCATGGCAATTCAGGCACTGATCAAGGCAAGCAAGGCGGCCAGCCGCTCCATCCTGGCAGGGCTGGCCCTCATCGCCATCGCGGTCGGGTGTTCGAGCAACGCGACGCAGGACGGCCCGCGCTTCCTGCAAGTCAGCCAGTTGGGCGACACGTACAACGACACGTCCGCGTACCACGTCTGGTCGACGGTTCGCGCCGGCGCGGGCATCGGGCATGTGCGCCTCTACTGGGCGCGGCCGAGCGACGCGACGTTCCATGCCGTTGAAATGTCTTCGATTGGTGGCGACACGTTCCAGGGCGCGATCCCGGCGCAGGCGCAAGGCACCGACATCAGCTACTTTGTCTGGGCGAGCGACCAGGAGAACAAGGCAGCGACGTTTCCCAAGGCGCAGACTCCCGCGAAATACCTGATGTTTCGCGTGCTCGTCCCGGGCGAGTTGCCCGTCGTCGTGCCAAGCGTGTTGACCGGCGAGGAGACGGCGGATGGTGGCGCGACCGACGGCGGCGCCGACGTGCCCGTGGCCGTGCTGGACAGCGGCGCGCCGGATCTCGGCCCGGATCTGGCCGAGCCGGACGTGTTCGTGCAGCCCGATCTGCCGCCACCGGTGGACGTGGCCGAGGATACGGGGCCGAGCTTCGACAGCTTCGATGTGCCCGTTCCCAAGGACATTCCGTGGGCGGACTCGGACAAGGACGGCATTCTCGACAGCGTGGACAACTGCCCCTTCAACAGCAACACCGCCCAGCTCGACACGGACGGCGACGGCAAGGGCGACGCCTGCGACAGCGACCTGGACGGCGACGGCGTGCCGAACGACGCCGACAACTGCCCGGACGTGCCCAATCCCGGTCAGAGCGACGTCGACAAGGACAACGTCGGCGACGCGTGCGACCCGGACATCGACGGCGATGGCATCTACAACAAGCAGGACAACTGCCCGTACGTCGCCAACACCGACCAGAAGGACTCGAACGGCAACGGGATTGGCGATGCCTGCGACACGCAGAACGGGGTCAGCGACCTGGACCAGGACGGCATCCCGGACAGCAAGGACAACTGCCCGAACGTGCCCAACCCGGACCAGAAGGACTTGGACAAGGACGGGATCGGCGATGCGTGCGACCTCGACATCGACGGCGACGGCGTGCCGAACTTGCAGGACAACTGCCCGACCGTGCCGAACAAGGATCAGGCGGACAGCAACGGCAACGGCATCGGCGATGCGTGCGACGCCAAGGACGACCAGGACAACGACGGCATCCCGGACAAGCTGGACAACTGCCCGAAGGTGGCCAACACCGACCAGAGCGACATCGACAAGGACGGCATCGGCGACGCGTGCGACCCGGACATGGACGGCGACGGCAAGCTGAACGGCTTCGACAACTGCCCGAAGGTCTACAATCCCAAGCAGACGGACACGAACGGCAACGGCATCGGCGACGCGTGCGACACGGATCCGCTGTGCGGCAAGGGCTTGCCGGCTTGCCCGGCGGGCCTGCAATGCTTCGAGCCTTTGTGCCTGAATCCGAAACCTTGCAAGACGCAGGCCGATTGTCCGCAGAACACGTTCTGCTACCAGAACGAATGCGTGCCGCCGCAGGTGGTGCCGTCGGACTTCTGCACGGCGGATGCGCAGTGCCCGACCGGGTTTGTCTGCCAGTTCTCCAAGTGCTCGCCGGAGGGCTGCAAGTACACGGCCGACTGCGGACAGGGCGAAAAGTGCTTGCTCGGCGAGTGCTTGCCCGACAGCATCCCCATCAGCGGCTGCCAGCAGGACGGCCAGTGCGGCGCCAAGCAGCAGTGCCTGGCCGGCATGTGCGTGCCCGCGCAGTGCAAGGCGGACGCGGACTGCAGCGGCAGCAACAAGTGCTTCAAAGGCTTGTGCATTCCCGCCATCATCCCGACCATCGAGTGCACGACGGCGGCAGACTGCCCGCAGATCAACCTGCCGGGCATGGGCGGCATGAAGATGACGTGCGCCCTCGGCGCGTGCATCCCGCAAATCCCGGGCATTCCGCCACTTTGCAACAACGACTCCATGTGCCCGGCCGGCGAGCAGTGCCTCGTGGCCGTGTGCATCAAGAAGGCGTGCTCGGTCAACGCGGACTGCGCGGCGGACAAGGCGTGCTCGTTTGGCCTGTGCATCCCGAAGAACGTCACGATGCCCAAGCCGGGCCAGTGCAAGGTCGACGCGGACTGCGGCCCGGACATCAGCTGCATCTTCTCGGCTTGCGTTCCCGTGCCCCCCGGCACCCTGCCCATCGGCGGCAGCGGCGGCATCGGCGGCCTGGAGTTCTGCCAGGGCGGCAAGTGCACCAGCGGCAAGAAGTGCCAATTCGGTCTGATCTGCCTGTGATGCAAGGTTCCGGACCTCTCGACCTGCGCGAGACGGATCTGGCGGACGGCCGCTTTGCCGGCGCGGATCTGGCCGACGCCGACCTGCGCCACGCGCGCCTTGTCGCAGCGGATCTGGCCGGCGCGAACCTGCGCGGCGCGCGCTTGTGCCACGCGGACCTGTCGCTCGCGGACCTGAGCGGCGCCGATCTGCGCGGCGCGGACTTCTCCGGCGCGGATCTCTCGGGCGCGGACCTGCGCGAAGCGCGGCTGGACGGCGCGGATCTCTCCGGCGCGGAGCTGGGCTGGGCGCAGGTCGCTGGAACGCTGGGTCTGCCGGTCGAGCTGCTGCAGCGGCGGCGGGCCGACGGGCGGCTGCCGGGCGAAGGACTGGCGCGCGATCCGCTGGAGCCGGCGGCCGGGCTGCGGGCTTGGCAGCGCGGGCAAGAGGCACATTCGCAAGGGCATTTCGGGCTCGCCGCACGGCACTACGCGCTGGCGCTGCGCTGGGTGCCGGAGTCGGACGCGGCGCGCCATGCACTGGGCTGCGTCGCGCTGGAACGCGGCGAGCCGGAAGTCGCGAAAAAGCATTGGCAAACGCTGCTGGAGCAGGACCCGGGCGCCGATCGCGCCCGCGTCGATCTGGCCTGGCTGCTGCTGGCGGAGCAGAAGCAAGCCGTGGCGATGCAGGTGCTTGCACCGCTGGCTGCGACGCGCGGCGGGCTGGACACGGCGCTGGCGCAGGACCAGGGGGCGCTCGAGGCGGAGCTGCGGCGAATGGCGCCGCAATCGGCGGGCAGTCGCTGGCACGATCGCGGGCAGCCGCAAGCGCCTGCGCCTGGCGAGCCGGCCCGGGATCCGGACGACGAGGCCTGGATCGCGGGGGAGCACGAGGCGTTGCAAGCCCTGTTGCACCGGCGCGATCTGCAGGCGCAGGACTGGCACGCGGCCATCGCCCGGGCGCTGCGCATCGGCGCGCTCGATCTCGCGCAGCAGGCGGAGCAGCGCCTCAGCCGTGCCGCCCCGGAACAGCACTTGTGGGGCGCGGAGTTGCAGCAGCTCGATCTGACCGCGCAGGCCTTCGAGTCGCTCGTGCGGACGCGGGCGGCCTCGCTGGGTGCCGTGCAGTCCGTGCACTGGGTGGCGCTGGGCGTGCACGGACCGACTGCGCGGATTCGCTGCGAAGCGGGAATCTTCTTTGCGAAGCGCTATTTCGGCGCCGTGCGGCCCGCGCCGAGCGTCGCTTTCACGCACCGGATGTCGCAGCTGGCGGCCGACTGCGGGCTGCGCGCCCCCCTGCCACTGCGCGACCGCGCCGGCGAAGACGTGCTGGAGTTCGACGGCGACTGGCTCGCGATCTACCCGGATTTGCAGGGACATTCCATCCGCGACGAGGATCTGGACCCGACGACGGCAGGCGAAGTCGGCGCGTGTCTCGGTGCGATGCACACGCGTCTGGCTGCGGCGGCAGGCGGTCCGGGGCGTCCGCGCGGCGGCGTGCGGGCAGGGACGCGCATCCTGCGCCACGCGCGGCCTTCGGCGGCCTGGCAGGAGGCGATGGGGCAGGACCGCACGTGCGCCCTGCACTTCGACCAGCATCCGCGCGCCCGCCAGCTGCTCTCGCTGCTCGACTGCGTGGGTCGGCGCCTGCAAGCGAGCATGCCCGGGTGCGCGCCGGGGCTGGTGCACGGCGATTTCGCGCCCGGCAACGTGCTGCACAGCCACGGGACGTTGGCCGTCTGCGACTGGGATCTGTGCGACACGGATCTGCTCGTGTGGGATCTGGCGCGCACGCTCGACCGCATCGCGCTGCGCTGGCCGCAAGAGCCTGGACATCCGGTCGAAGTGCGGCGCGGCATCGTGCGCGCGCTCGTGGCGGGCTACGAGCGGGAGCGGCGGCTGACGCGGGCCGAGCGCGAGGTCCTGCCGCTGCTGATGGCGGCAAGCCGTGTGGACATCGACGCTTCGGTCCTGCCGCTGTGCGTGCCGTTCGAGCCGGAGACGCTCACCGCGGTCCTCGAGCGGGCGCTGCACCGCCTGGCGCGCGCGGCGGCTGGCGCACCGGAGCTGCAGGACGCGCTCGACAACGCATGACCGCTGGCCCATCCAGCGCTTGGCACACGCAATCCCATCGTCTACCCTCCTTGACCATGTCGAAAGCCCTGGCCACCGGCGGGACAAGGACGTGGCGGGCAGCGACCGTGTGGGTCAGCGCCACTGCGTTGTGCCTCGGCACGCTCTCGCCGGCATGGGCGGCCAAGCCTGCGGCGCCCTCTCCCGCGCCAGCAGCGCCCGACGCCAAGCCCGCGAAGGAACCTGCGGCTGCCAGGTCTGCCCTCGAATCCTCGCCCGCTGCGGCGCTGGCGGCCTATGCGGCGGCGGTCAATGCGTTCAAGTACCAAGACTTCGACAGCGCGATCCCGCAATTCCGCGCGCTGATCTACCCGCATCCGGTGCTCGACCAGAAGCGCGAGTGGAAGGCGCGAGAATACCTCGGCTCTTCGCTGTGGTGGCAAGGCGAGGCGCGGCAGGCGAGCGACGAGTTCACCGCACTGCTGGTGCGCAACCCGCAGGCGACGCTGGATCCCGCCGTCTATCCACCCAAGATGATTGTCGATTTCGAGGGATTGCGCAGCAACCTGATCCGCCTTGGCGTCCTCACGCCGGATCAAGCGCCGCGGCCGCCCGAGGTGCGCGACCTTGTCGCCCCGGAGCCCGCGCCGTTTGCCCTTGCGCTTTTTCCCTTTGGTGTCGGTCAGTTCGCCAACCGCGAACCTGCCAAGGGCACGCTGTTCCTGGTCGCGGAAGCGGCACTCGGCGCGGTCTCCGCCGGCTACTACGTCCGCAACACCTACGACGGCGCGCGCACCGGCACACGCTCGACCACCGGCGACCTCGTGCAGATCTCGACGGGCGCTGGGTTCCTGCTCGTCGCCGGCTGGGGCATCGTCGATGCGCTGTTGCACCGTCACAGCACGTCGCCAGATTCCCCGCCGTGAGGGCGATGCACAGGGAAGTTTCGCATCGAGCGGTTGAATTTTTGCGTGGCCCTGGTCCATCCTGCGCGTGCCGCACTGCGGAAGGATAGGCACCGATGACCCCTCAGGCATGGCTGCAGGAACTCGGACCGGGCGATGTCGTCAAGACCTCGCACCCTATCGAGAAGCTCGTCTGCAGCATCGGCTCCGACGCGATTGCCGACATCCAGCTGCGCGGCCGCGGCATCCTTGAAGTCCACGCGCAATTGCGCACTTCCACCAAAGGGGTCGCCATCGAGGCGGTCGGCGGGGAGCGGCTGGTCGTCAATGGCCGCCGCTGCGACACGCACCTGCTGCAAGCGGGCGATATCCTGGACATCGGCACGGCGCGGCTGCGCTTCCACGTCGGCGAGCGCGGACGGGACAGCGGCGTGCGCGCCGGTTCGTCGGCGGGGCTGGGCGGGCTGCTCGGCGCGCTGGCGCGCTTCTCGGAGAACCTGGCGAGCACGTATGTCGTCGACAATCTCCTCGAAACGATGCTGGATTCCATCATCGCCGTGACCCAAGCCACGCGCGGCGTCGTGCTGCTGCTCATCGATGGCAAGCCGCAGGTGCAGACGTCGCGCAGCCTGCCGGGCGCGCCGCAATCCAAAGGCGATCTCGCGATCTCGGACTCGATCGTCGAGCGCGTGCTGCAGTCGCGCCAGCCGGTCATCGTCTCGGATGCCTTGCATGACAGGGAGTTCAGCTCCGCGCAGTCGGTCATGGACTTCCGGATCTGCTCGGTGCTGTGCGTGCCGCTGATGGTGCGCGGCGAGCTGCTGGGCGCCATCTACCTCGGCAACGAAAACGTCGTGAACTTGTTCACGGAACAGGCGCGCGAAGTGGCCACGGTCTTTGCGGCGCAGGCGGCGATGGTCCTGCGCAACGCGATCCTGATCCGCGAATTGCAGTTGTCGAACCAGACGTTGACGCAGCAAATCGAGCGCATGAACTTCGGCAGCCTGATCGGCGCCTGCGAGTCGATGCGCGAAATGTTCCGCAAGATCGAGAAGGTCGCGCCGACGGACGTCTCGGTGCTCATCGAGGGCGAGACCGGCACCGGCAAGGAGCTGGTCGCCGGCGAGATCCACCGGCGTTCGAGCCGCGCCAAGGGACCGTTCATCGTCATCAACTGCGGCGCGATTCCGGCCAACCTCTTGGAAAGCGAGCTGTTCGGCCACGTGCGCGGCGCGTTCACGGGCGCAGTGGCGACGCGCGACGGCAAGTTCCAGGCGGCGCATGGCGGCACGCTGTTCCTCGATGAAATTGGAGAGTTGCCGCTGGCTTTGCAAGTCAAGCTGCTGCGCGTGCTGGAGGAGCGGCGCGTGCAGCGCGTCGGCGAGTCGACGTCCAAGGAGGTCGACATCCGCGTCATCGCCGCGACCAA
>CAIXAA010000085.1 GCA_903917305.1 uncultured Myxococcales bacterium
CCGGCCGCGGCGCACTCCCCGAAGCTCTCGACAGCCTTGCCTGTATTGAACAAGGCCCGCGTGCAGTCCGGCGCGTCGTTGCCCCATGGGTACGCGCGCATCGCCTTGGCGCAGGCCGGCTCGTCAGCGCCGACTCCGGCTTCCTCGCAGGTGCCGCGCGCTGCCCGCTCCCACTGCTCTTCCGTCGGCAGATCATAGCCTTTGCCGCGCCACTGCTGGCAGAACTTGCGCGCCTCCTGCCACGGCACGAGGTTCATCGGCTGCCGCACTTCAAACGGCCAACTGCCGCCAGGCTGCTGCGTCAGGCCGTAGTCCTGGCAGATGCCGGCCTGGGCACACTGCTGCCACTGCAGGACCGTGACCTCGTACGGATCGATCGCAAATTCAGGCACCTGCGCCGGGTGCGGCGCCGGATCGTCCTTCTGGCACGCCGTGTCGCTCGCCGGATCGCAGCCCATCCACACGGTTCCCGCCGGCAGCTGCGTCATCGGCTGGCAGTCCAGCGCGCAGGTCTGCGCCGTTTCACTCTTGCCGCAGATGCCGTTGCCGCATGCGGGGCGCACGCAATGCAAGGCTTCGGCGACGCTGTTGTCGGCCAGGGCGATGGTGCCGAGGCTGAAGTCGATCTCCCAGTGCTGGTCGAGATCCGGAGGAAAGTTGCCACTTTGCACGAGCATGTTGCCCACCATCGGCATCCCCTGGGGCAGCGCGGGGTAGACGCGGCTGCGGTCCAGGAGCGAGGCCAGCTCGCGCGTGTCGGCGTTGTGCCAGCCCATGCCGAGCTTGTTCATGTGGCGGCAGTAGCCGATGGCCTGGTAGCCGGTGTGGTCCGCGCCCGGCGTCGCCGGATCCCACTCGAGGTGCGTGAGGTTGTCGATGACGGCGCTGGCGGTGTCGACCGAGAAGCGCTCGGCTGGCATGTCCATGCTCGCGGCCTCGGCGCGCACACAGCGCACGCGGTGGGTGTGCGCCAGCGGCTCGGGCGCCGTGAGACCAAAGGAGAAATCGACGGGCCAGGCCGCGTCGCCGAGCGCCTGCGCCGTGCTGATCGGCGTTCGCACCGCGGACCAGAAGACATCGCCCGGCGTCGCATCGAGGGGCAGCGCGATGGCCGGGGCGCTGCGCGAGAAATCGAGGATCGTCTGCAATTCCGAGACTGTCGGCAGTCGCCAGTCCTGCTTGCCGCCGAGGTCGAGTTGATCGCAAGCCTGCGCCGCCGGCTGCCACGCCAGCGCCTCGTTCAGCGGCGTCTGCTGCCACTGGAGGTGCGAGAAGCTGTCCGTCACGGTGCCATTGCCGAGCGACGTCAGGCTGTTGGGCGACAGGGGTCCCACGCCCCATATCGGCAGGTCCGGCGCGCAGACGGTTCGCGCCATGCCGCTATCGTCCAGGTGTACCGTCAGCCAGCCCGCCGTCGGGCAGGTCACTGGCGGCACATCCGGCGCGACGTCCGCGGTCGCGGTGGCATCTCCTTGCACATCTGCGGGCCAGCCGAACTCGGCGGGTCGCGGCGCCGATCGGCACGCGGCAGCAACAAAGGCCAAGAGCACAAACGCGATCGGCACTAGGCGGCGCTGGATCATCAAACCTCGTGGCATCATTGCGCGCACCGATAGTAGAACAGGCTTTGGACATTGGCAGCCGCCTGCGGACCGGCAAGTTCGACGCTCACCTGCCACATGACCGAACCGATGGGCGTTGCCGTCCAGTACATTCCGGTCGGGCTGCCCGCGAACGCGTCGTCCAACATCGGTTGGTGCGGACGCATGGCGAGCAGGTCGTCCAACTCGCGCACGTTCGGCAGGCGCCAACCCGTGCCCGGCAGCCCCGCCGCGTTCTTCTGGCAGGCGTTGTTCGCCTGCGCCCAGGTCGCCGGTCCCTGGACAGCGCGCTGCCAGTGGCGGCCGGAGATGCGGTCGAAGGCCACCGCGCCCGCGGCCTGGATCGCAAGGCGTTGCGGTGGCTTGGCGGCGGCCGGCCGCCGCGCCGCACCCACCACGGCAGTCAGGCTCAGCAGGAGCAGCAAGCCCGCCAGCCAGCGCATCATTCGCCACCTCCGCTGACGCAGCGCGCTGCGAGCAGGGCGGTTACGGCGCGGTTGCCGACGGCAC
>CAIXAA010000086.1 GCA_903917305.1 uncultured Myxococcales bacterium
CGCACGGTGGCGTACACGTCCAGATCCGCGTTCGCGCCGATGCCCATGCCGTGCACGCGCGACGCCAGCAACTGCCCGAAGCCCGCGCCGGAGAAGTGCAAATCCAGCGTATGTGCGCGGGTTTGCGGATCGCGCCGCCACGTCGCGCCGATGCTGCCCCAGGCACCTACGGTGTCGAACACGCTCGCACCCGCCTGCAGCGGACGCCCTTCCTTCGTCGTCTTGCCCAGTTCCAGGCGACCGTCGCGCACGCCGAGCAGCACCTTGCCGGCGGCGTCCAGCAGCGACACCTCCGCGCCGGCGACGTGCACGACCAGCCCGTCCGGCACGCGCGCCAGCGGCCAGGCGCGCTCCAGCGGCTCGTACAGCGACAGCAATTTCGCATGGCCGGCGCGCAGATCCGCCATCCAGCCGATGGCCGGCCGCTGATGGCCGGGTGGCGGCGGCGGCGGCGTGGGCGGCGGCTCGTCGCCCTCGGCCTCCTCCTCGTCCTCCGGCGCGGCAGGCTCCGGCGGACGGCGCATCGCGGCAATCGCCTCCAGCTTCTGACGAATCTCCGGCTGCGACGCCAGGATCGGCGCCGCGAACGGCAGCGTGAGCACCGGCCGATCGACCTCGAGCCGCTGCCACGCGCGCGGATGGCCCAGGTCGCTCGTGGTCGCCGCCTGCAACGTCACGCCGGCGATCGCCGCCTTCGCGCCATAGCCGGATGCGCGAATGTCCAGCATTTGAACGATCTTGGCGTCATCGCTCTGCAGCCAGCGCACGCGCCCGACCTGCGCCTGCGTCCCCGCCGGCCCGGCGATGGCCACGTCGCGCAGCTCCACGCCCGCCTGCTGCGACCAGGCCGCGCCGCCGACGCGCGCATGGATGTCCGCCAGCATCGGCAGCGCCGGCACGACAAGCGCCGGTTGCGCCTTGAGTTCCAACGCGATCGGCCGCCGCTCCCGCAACTGCACGTCCGCGGTCAGCGCGCCCTGCCCCGCCAGCCCCGAAAACGCCGCACGCACCCGCGCTTGCGGCCGGCCAAGGTCGATGTCCGCCGCGATCTGCGCCAACGCGAACTCGCTGCCCGCCAGCGGGCCCGGGCCATTCTCGCGCAGCCGCAGCGTGCCGCTTGCTACGACGAGCTGGTCCACGCGCTGCAGAAGCCCCGGTCCATGCTCGTCTTCTTCGTCCGCCTGCGCCTGGCGGTTGCGCTTGATCACCGTGCGCAGGCGCAGCCAGCTCTCCGGCCGCCCGCGCTCCAGCGCGATCGCCAGCGCCGGCCCCTGCACGTCCACGCGGTGCGCACGCTTGTGGCCGTGCAGCAGCGCGCCCAGATCCGCCTGCACTTCCACGCGCGCGATCGCCAGCATCGGCGCCGCCGTGCCCTCGCGCAGCGTCACGCCCTCCAGGACGAGCGTACCGCCCAAGGTCAGATCGAGCTTCTGCCAGGCAAGTTGAAAGTCGCTATCATGGACAAGGTGTTGTGCCTTGTCCGTCACGCGCTGCAGCACGGCGCGCCTGGCCAGCCACGCGGCGCCCAGCACGAGCAACGCGGCAAGGCCAACCGCCAGCGCGAGCGCGCGAACGCGATGCCGCGGCGGGTGGGTCGGATCCGGGGGCGCGCTCAAGGTCAAGCTCCTGCGGCCGGCGGGGTGCGTGGTGCAAGCCGGGCGCCGATTGTCCTGCCGCTCGGCCGCCGGAGCCAGAAACTGCCCGCTTCTTCGCGACAGCGCCCGGGAGATCGGCCCGCAGCGCAGCGCGACCTTGACACACAGCGACGCCGCATCTAGTCTTTCGCCCCCGCGCCCTGCCCGCGGCAGTGTCCCCGACAATTGCGCGGGACAGCGTCTTTGACTGGAGTACCGTCATGGCCCGTGTATGTGACATCACTGGAAAGCGCCCGCTCGTCGGCAACCGCGTCAGCCACTCGAACAACCGCACCAAGATGCGCCAGCTGCCCAACCTGCAGTACAAGCGTCTGTGGGTGCCGGAGATCGACCAGTTCGTGCGCATCCGCCTGTCGACCCGCGCCATGCGCAGCATCGCCAAGATGGGCTTCGTCGCGTTCTGCCAGAAGAACGGCATCGACGTCATCGCCGCTGTGGCTGACAGCCAGAGCTAAGCAGAAGGACACGGCATGGACCGGCGCGTCGTCATCACCGGAGGCGCCGGTTTTGTCGGCTCGAGCCTCTGCGATCGCTTCCGCAAGGACGGCTGGCGCGTCCTCGCCATCGACAACCTCTGCACGGGTCGCCGATCCAACCTTGCGCAACTGCAAGACGATCCGCATTTCGAGCTGCGCATCCAGGACATCTGCCTCCCCTTCGACGTCGAAGGGCCGGTTGACGCCGTCCTGCACTTCGCGTCGCCCGCCTCGCCCTTCGACTACCTCAAGCTGCCGATCGAGACGCTGCGCGCCGGTTCCGATGGCACGCTGAACTGCCTCGATCTGGCGCGGCGCAAGAACGCGCGCTTCCTGATGGCATCGACGTCCGAGATCTACGGCGATCCGCTCGAGCACCCGCAGCGCGAGAGCTACCTCGGCAACGTCAGCAGCATCGGGCCGCGCTCCTGCTACGACGAGGCCAAGCGCTTCGCGGAAGCGGCGACGATGGCGTACTGGCGCACGCACGGCGTCGACACACGAATCATTCGTATCTTCAATACCTACGGCCCGCGCATGAAGGCCAATGACGGCCGCGTCGTGCCGGCGTTCATCCGCCAGGCGTTGCTCGGCTTGCCGCTGACGGTGTTCGGCGACGGCGATCAGACGCGCTCCTTCTGCTACGTCGACGACCTCGTCGAAGGCATCGTCGCGGTGCTCGATCGCGGCGACCACATGCCGTACAATCTCGGCAATCCTGTTGAATTCACCATGCTTGCCCTCGTGGAGGAGATCCAGCGCCAGCTGGGTCCAGTCACGATCGTGCACCGCCCTCTGCCGGCGGACGACCCGACGCGCCGCCGTCCCGACATCCGCCGCGCGCAAGAGACCTTCGGCTGGGCGCCCACGGTGTCGCTGTCCGAAGGATTGCACTTGGCGATCGAGGACTTTCGTGCGCGCCTTGCCGCCGGCACCCTCGACGACTAGTTTTCTTGGAGCCCCATGACCACCCTGTACCAGCGCCTGCGCGAGCTGCTGAGCCGCGCTTGCCATCTTGGCGTAGAGACTGGCCTTTTGCTGCAACCCGTCGCCGCGGCCGAGATCGCGCTCGAGCGCCCGCGCCAGTCGAGCCACGGCGATCTGGCGACGAACCTTTGCTTTTCGATCTCCAAGGGCACGGGCAAGTCGCCGCGCGCGGTGGCCGAGGCATTCGTGCCGCTGCTGCGCGCCGCGGACACGGAAGGCTGGATCGCCGGCGCGGAGGTCGCCGGGCCTGGCTTCCTGAACCTGCGCCTGAGCGAGACGTGTTGGAATTCCGCGATCTTGGACACGTTGCAGGGCGGCGCGGCCTACGGCACCTCCCAAGCGGGTCACGGCGAAAAGGTGCTGCTGGAGTTCGTCAGCGCGAATCCGACCGGCCCGCTGCACGTCGGCCACGGCCGCGGCGCGGTGCTGGGCGATGCGCTCGGCCGCGTGATGCGAGCCGCCGGCTATGACGTATCCACAGAATATTACATCAACAACGTCGGCAACCAGGTCTCCAAGCTGGGCGAGAGCGTCTGGCACTGGCTGCGCGCCGAAGGCAAGCGGGCTGCGGCGCTGGAGATCTGGTCGCGCGGCGAACCCGTCGCATTCCCCGATGGCTTTCCCGAAGGCTTTCCGGAGGATGGCTACCGCGGCGGCTACATCGCGCAGTGCGCCCAGGACCTTGCCCACGCCGGTGCCTTCTCCGAAGCGATGGCGGCGGTGGGCAGCTGGGCGGACGACACAGCCTGGCGGGAGGCCGATCCGGCGAGCCTCACCGGCCGCGCCGACAACCGCACGATCACGGTCAAGAGCTGGCAGAAGATGTTGGAGCGCATCCGCATCGACCTGGAACGCTTGGACATTCGCTTCGATCGCTGGTTCAGCGAGCGCGGGCTGCACGGTCTGGACGCGGACACGTTGGACTCGGTGTCGGACTGCGCCCGGCGCCTTGTCGCGCAAGACTGGGCCTATGAAGGCGAACCGGCCGCGCGCGAAGGCGACGACGAGGAGGAGGCCGGCGATCGCGCCATCTTCTTTCGCGGCACGAGCGAGAAGATCCCCAAGTCCTTCCGGGACTCCAAGGACCGCGTCATCGTGCGCGGCGACGGCCGGCCGACCTACTTCGCCGCCGACATCGCCTACCACGATCAGAAGCTGGCGCGCGGCTACGATCGGCTGATCAACATCCTGGGCGCGGATCACCACGGCTATGTGTCGCGTCTGAAAGGCGTTTTGCACGCGCTCGGCGATCTGCGCGCGCAGGAGGGCGATCCGCTGGCGGCGCGCTGGTCGGGCGAGCGGCTGGAAGTGCTGCTGGTGCAGATGGTTGCCTTGCTGCGCGATGGCAAGCCGGTGCCGATGGGCAAGCGCTCCGGGGAGTTCATCACCCTGCGCGACGTCATCGACGACGTGACGACCAGCGATGCAGCCAGCGGCCGGGACGCAGTGCGCTTCATCTTCCTTTTGCGCAAGGCGGACGCCCAGTTGGACTTCGACCTCGAGGTCGCGCGCCGCACTTCGATGGACAACCCGGTGTACTACGTGCAGTACGGCCACGCGCGGCTGGCGTCGATCCTCGACCGGGCGCGCAGCGAGGGCAAAGGCCTGCGCGATGGCGCCCTGCCGACCGGGCTGCACCTCGACGACGAGCGCGAGTTGGCGCTGCTCTGCGCCGAACTCCCTGAAACAATTGCCCGTGCCGCCCGCAGCCGCGAGCCGCACCAGGTCGCCTACTACCTCACCGAGACCTGTCGCGCCTTCCACGCCTACTACACGCGCAACAAGGCCGACAACCGCGTCATCACCGACGATGACGCGACGACGCAGAGCCGGCTGATGCTGGTCGCGGCGCTCAAGCAGGTGCTGCACAACGGCCTGACCTTGCTGGGTGTCAGCGCGCCGGATCGCATGGTTTCGCTTCAAGAAGCTGGCGCGGAAGGGAGCGAATAGATTGCGCGCGGCGAAAGCTCCGCTAGGATGACCGACGGGAGGTCGTCAATGGCGCTGCGCGAGTTCGAGCAAGTCCGGGAGCGGATTGCCCTTCGCGTCGAAGTGCGCACGATCGTCCAGGCCGCCCTGGCGGTGCTCGCCCTGATGGTCGCTGCGTTCACGGCCGGCTACCTGCTGGGCCGACAGGCTGTGCCACCGACGCCGGCGCCGCCGGCTCCCCTTGTTCCTGCTGCCGCCCCCGTCGCGCCCGCGCCGCGTGCCGAGCCCGCCGCGGTCCCAGCGGCAGACAATGCCCCCATCTTGCCCAAGGCACTGCCGCAGGCAGCTGCGCCAGGCGATCTGGTCAACGCCGCACTGGCGCACGACGTCGCCGCCGGACCGGTCGCGGCTGCTTCGGCTCCAGCTCCGGCTCCGGCTCCGGCTCCGGCTCCGGCTCCGGTTGTGGCTCCGGCTCCGGCTCCCGCTCCGGTTGCGGTTGCTGTTGCGGTTCGCGAACCGGCTCCCGCTCCGGCTCCGGTCCCCGCCCTGGCTCCCGTCGCGCCACGCTTCTCCGAGGCCGATCGGCAAGCCTGGATCGCGGCAGCTGATTTCGTGGCAGAAGTCCGCGACGCACCCGTGCCGTGGTCGCCCTCGCCGGCGCAGATCAAGCGCTTGGACGCACTGGTGGCCTCCGCCAAGGAGCTGCTGGCCACGGCCACCGCTCCGGCTCCGCCGCCGTTGGCAGCCAGCGCTCCAGCTCCGGCGGCAGTCGCGGTCGCGGCGCCGGCTCCGGCCGTTCTCGCGGCCAGGCCAAAGCCCGCTCCTGCGCCCGCCTCGCGCCCGGCGGCACCTTCGCAGCCCGCGACGCCCGATCCGAACGGCCGCCCGGCACCCGCCGTCGTCAAGCCGGCCGCCAGGCCAGCGCCCAAGCCGGAGACCGCTGGCCGGTATGTCATCCAAGTCAAGGCGTTCCGCAGCGAGGCCGATGCCGACGTCTTCGCGCAGGAGCTCAAGGATCACGGCCACAAGGCCACGGTGTCCAGCGTCGCCGTCCCCGACAAGGGAACGTTCTTTCGCGTGCGTTTGGGGCCCTTTCCGTCGCTGGAGGCTGCCCGCACCGCACAGCACAGCTTCGAGACCCAGGAAGGCCACGCCAGCATCCTGGTTTTGGTCCCGTAGCCCTCTGCTGCGCCGGTTGAATTCTTGCCCGAGTGTGATAGTGCTTCGGCCGCCCCCCTGCCGCAGTGCTGCGGCCCAAGGACCCCATGCCGCGTACCACTCCGCACCGCAAGTCCAAGCTCCACCACGTGAATGCTCCGACGGGCCTGCCCGCGGACCAGTGCACGATCGCCTGCGATCTCAGCGCATTCGACTTCGAGACGACCGAGTCGATCGAGGTCCTGGAGGCGGTCATCGAGCAGGACCGCGCGGTGCAGAGCCTGGAGTTGGGCCTGTCCATCACGCGGCCGAACTACCACGTGTACGTCGCGGGGCCGTCGGGCACGGGAAAGCGCAGTCAATTGAAGGCCATGCTGGGCCGCATCGCGCCGACCCGCAAGACGCCGCTCGACTGGGTCTACCTGCACAACTTCGCCGACACGGACACGCCATTTCACCTGGGCCTCAAGGCGGGGGACGGCAAGCGGCTCAAGAAGGCGATGGACAAGCTGCTGGAACAACTGCAGCAGGAGCTGCCCGCGGCCTTCCACTCGCGCGAACACCAGGAGCGGCTGCAGCACGCGGTGAGCCAGGGCAACATGCACTCCACCGACGCGTTCGTGGCGCTGTCGCGCGCGGCGGAGCAGGTCGGCTTCCTGGTGCGGTCCAACAAGAACGATGAGCTGGTGACGCTGCCGGTCGTCGACGGCAAGACGCTGAGCGACAAAGACGTGATGGCGCTGGCGGAGGACGAGCGCAAGAAGCTCGACAAGAAACGCGAGCTTCTCGAGCCGCTGTTCACCGAGTTCGTGCAGTCCAACCGCCTGGTCGAGCAGGACACGCAGGCCAAGATCACGGGGCTGCAGAAGGGGCTGGCCGAGCGTGTCGCCAAGCCACTGATCCGCAAGGTGAAAGACGAGTGCCGCTCGGGTGGCAAGAAGCTCGCGGCGTTCCTCGACGCGCTCTACGAAGACCTGCAGTCGCACATGGAGCGCTTCCTGCCGGACGACGACAAGCCGCAGCCGCGCGACGGTCCGGGACCGGATCCGTTCGCGGGCTTCCACGTCAACCTCATCGTCGACAACGAGAAGACCGAGGGCGCGCCGATCGTCTTCGAGACACATCCCACGTATTATCGCTTGTTTGGCAAGATCGAGCGGCGGGTGGAGCAAGGCATCTACTTCACCGACCACACGATGATCCGCTCCGGGTCCTTTGCCCGCGCCAACGGCGGCTACCTGATCTGCCATGCCGCGGACTTGTTTCAGTTTCCCGGCGTGTGGGAGAACCTCAAGGCCACGCTGCGCAACGCGGAGGTCACGGTCGAGGATCTCGGCGAAACCGCGGGTCTCTTGCCGACAAGCGGCCTCAAGCCCGAGCCGATTCCACTGAACGTCAAGCTGGTGCTGATCGGCGGCAACTCCCTGTACCACATGCTGTATCGCGCGGATGACGACTTCCGCAAGATCTTCCAGGTCAAGGCCGACTTCGACTACGAGATCCGCCGCAACGCGGAGTCGGTGCGCAGCTATGTCCGCTTCATTGCAACGGCTTCGCGCAACAACGGCTGCCGGCCGGTCGACAAGGAAGGCGTCGCCGCCATCATCGAGCACGGTTCGCGCATCGTGGAGTCGCAGCGCAAGTTGACCTTGCGTTTCAACCAGTTGTCCAACCTGCTGGTCGAGTCCGATTATTTTGCCGCCAAGAGCCGCTCGAAGGTCATCGGGCGCAAGCACGTCGACAAGGCCATCACGGCGCGCACGCTCAGTTCCAGCCTCATCGCCGACAAGATGCACGACGATTTGCTGGACGACCAATGGCTGATGGAGTCCTCCGGCTCGGAAAAGGGCGTCATCAATGGCCTGGCGGTGATGTCGGTCGGCGAGCACCACTTCGGCCGGCCGTTTCGCGTGACGGCGCGCTGCTTTGCGGGGCAGGCGGGCATCGTCAACATCGAGCGCGAAGTGCAGATGTCCGGCGAGATCCACGACAAGGGCGTGCAGATCCTGAGCGGTTTCCTGGGCGACCGCTTTGCGCAGAAGAGGCCGCTGTGCTTGACGGCGACGGTCACGTTCGAGCAGAGCTACGGCGAAGTCGACGGCGATTCCGCAAGCAGCACTTGGCTTTACGCGATCCTCTCCGCGCTGGCCGGCATCGGCATCAACCAGGGCATCGGCGTGACGGGCAGCGTCAACCAGCTTGGCCAGATCCAGCCGATTGGCGGCGTGAACGAGAAGATCGAAGGCTTCTTCCGCTTCTGCCAGGCGCGCAAAATGACGGGCAAGCAGGGCGTGATGATTCCCTGGCAGAACGTGCAACACCTGATGCTCAATCGCGAAGTGCGGGATGCCATTGCCAAGGGCCGCTTCCACATCTGGCCGATCCGCACCATCGAGGAAGGACTCGAGGTGCTGACCGGCGTCGAGGCGGGCAAGGCGTCGCGCAACGGCGTGTATCCGGAAGGCACGCTGATGCGGGCGGTTGCGGATCGCCTGGAGACGCTGCGCAAGAACGTGGCGACGCAACGTGGCAGCAGCGGCAAGAAGGGCGGGCCGGTGCACGCGACGGTGGGCGCGCGGCGCAAGCGGCAGCAAGAGGATGACGGCGGCGAAGGGACCGGGGATTGGGACGATCTCGACGAGTGAGCGTCCTGCCCGCCAGAGGCGGCCGCGGCGCGCCGCGACGAAAAATTCCACCTGATTTCAAAGCTTGCAGCGTGTGCAGCGGGAGCGTAGTCTCCGCCGCGCGGGCGTGGCATTGCGCCTGCCTTGGTTAGCGACCTGCGCAAGGCGGCACACATGCAGAAGCGAGTTCTCGGCGTCATCTCCGGAGTTTTCGTGACCCTTCTCGCGGCGGCCTGCAGCAGCCCCTCGCCAGCCACCACGGCGCTCTACAAGCCGGACATCCACGTCGTGACGGACGTCACGTTCCAGACCGGTGACGCACAAGGCAAAGACGTTGCCACGGATCTGGGCACGACGGAGGACGTCGCCGCGGCGGGCTGCAAGGTCGACAGCGACTGCGCCAGCGTGCAGGTCGCGGCGTGCCAGAAGGCCAGCTGCGTCAGCGGCAAGTGCAGCGCCGTCGACGCCGAGGCCGGCACAGCGTGCGACGACAAGGACGCTTGCACGGACTCCGACCAGTGCAAGGCTGGCAAGTGCGTCGGCGTGCCGAAGGCCTGCGACGACCAGAGCGTGTGCACGTCCGACGCTTGCAACCCCGCGACCGGCAAGTGCGAATACACGCCCAACACCGCCAAGTGCGACGACGGCGACCTGTGCACGGAGAACGACGCCTGCAAGGACGGCAAGTGCCAGGGCACGCCCGCCGCGGTGTGCGGCTGCACGACCGACGCCGACTGCGCCAAGACCGACGACGCCGACCTGTGCAACGGCGTGCACACCTGCCAGGGCGGGCAGTGCTTGACCAAGCCGGGATCCGAAATCAAGTGCGACACTTCCAAGGCCGGACCGTGCGCGACGATCGCCTGCTGGCCCGCGGACGGCGCCTGCCGCAAGACGCCGCTGGCGGCCGGCACGCAGTGCGATGACGGCAACCAGTGCACCAAGGGCGATGCGTGCAGCGGCACGACCTGCAAGGGCACGGCCGTCGTGTGCGACGACAACAACCCGTGCACGGACGATTCCTGCGTCAAGACGAGCGGTTGCGTGTTCACTCCGAACAGCGCGGCGTGCAATGACGGCGACTTGTGCACCAATGGCGACAAGTGCGCCGCCGGCACGTGCGCCGGCACCGCCAACCCCAACTGCAGCAAGTGCACCGCGGACGCGGACTGCGCCAAGTTCGAGGACGGCGACCTGTGCAACGGCACGTTGGTCTGCACGGCCGGCGTGTGTTCCGTCAAGGACGGCACCGTGGTGACGTGTGCCGCCGACCCGAACCCTTGCCTGACGGCCTCTTGCGAGCCGACGACCGGCAAGTGCGGCACGAAGAACGCGCTGACCGGCGCCAAGTGCGACGACGCCGACGCCTGCACGACCGGCGACCACTGCGACGGCGGCGGCTGCGTGGGCGGCAAGGCGGTGGTGTGCAGCGACGGCAACCCTTGCACCATCGCGAGTTGCGACAAGGCCACGGGCTGCGTCTTCGCGCCGAGCGACGGCGCCGCGTGCGACGACGGCAACCCGTGCACCACGGGCGACAAGTGCGCGGCGGACAAGTGCGGCGGCACCCAGGCGGCGAACTGCTTGAACTGCAAGGCGGACGCCGACTGCGCTGCCGCGGAGGACGCCGACCTGTGCAACGGCACGCTGATGTGCCAGGGCGGCATGTGCGTGGTCAACCCGGCCACGGTGGTCGCCTGCGACACGCAAGGGCTTTCGTCGTGCGTGAAGGTCGAGTGCGTGCCGGCCACCGGCAAGTGCAAGAAGACGACGCTGGACAACGGCGCGGCGTGCGATGACCAGAACGCGTGCACGGCGCAGGACTACTGCTCGACCGGCGTGTGCAAGGGCAAGCCGTTGTCGTGCGATGACGGGCAGTTGTGCACGGACGACGCCTGCGACCCGGACGCTGGCTGCACGCACAAGTTCAACACGTCGCCCTGCGATGACGGCAACGCGTGCACGGCCGGCGACGCGTGCAAGAACGGCGCTTGCGGCGGTTCGCCTGTCGAGGCGTGCAGTTGCAAGGTGGATGCCGACTGCGTCGACGACGGCGACAAGTGCAACGGCATTCCGATTTGCGTCAGCTCCAAGTGCGTCGTGGATCCGAAGACGGTGGTGACGTGCGCGGCGAGCACCGACGCCTGCTCCCCGACTGTTTGCGATGCCAAGACGGGCACTTGCGCCGCCAATCCCCAAGCGGACGGCAAGCCTTGCGACGACAAGAACGCCTGCACGGGCTCGGACGCCTGCCTCGCGGGCAAGTGCCAGGGCGGCGCGACGGTGACCTGCGATGACAGCAACGTGTGCACGACCGACAAGTGCAAGCCGGAGTTTGGCTGCACGTACAGCTCGAACACGCTGGCGTGCGATGACGGCAACAAGTGCACCAGCGGCGATGTGTGCGCGTACGGCCAATGCCAGCCCGGCAAGCCGATCGACACCAACCAGTGCAAGGACAAGTGCGTGCCGGGCTTCACGCTGGGCTGCGGCGCGTCGGACGCGTGGGGCAACGGCGACGCGGGATCGACCGACATCATTACGCAATACGCCTGCAACGCAGCCGATACCTACAATGGACCGGAGTACGCGTACGTCTACGTCGCGCCCTTCGACGGCACGGTCACGGCGACACTGACGAACGAGACGGCGGAGACCGACATCTTCCTGCTCGACGCGACGGACTCGGGCTGTGACGCAAAGGCTTGCCTTGCTTGGGGTTATGCCAGCGCGACGACGACCGTGAAGGCGGGCAAGACCTACTACGTCGTCGTCGACGGCTACGCCGGCGCGGTCGGCAAGTACAACGTCGAGGTGAGCTGCGTGCCGGCGGTCGAGACGGTCTGCAACGATGGCATCGACGACGATCAGGACGGCGCCACCGACTGCGCCGACTCGGATTGCGCGACATCGCCGTTCTGCGTCGCGCCCACGTGCAGCGCGGCGTACACGCTGGCGTGCGGGCAGGTCGACAGCTGGGCGAACTACTCGTTCGGATCCACCAATGTGATCAACAACTACCTGGGATGCAGCAACAACGACAACTACCCGGGACCGGAGTACACGTACGCGTTCATCGCCAAGGCCAGCGGCAAGGTGACGGTCAGCCTGACGGCGAAGTCGGCAGAGACCGACATCATCGTGCTCGGCGACGACAAGGGCGTCTGCAACAGCGCGAAGTGCATGATGTATGACGTCGGCAGCGGCTCGGTCACGTTCGATGCGGTGGCGGGCTCGACGTACTACTTCGTCGTGGACGGCTACAACGGCGCGCAGGGAACGTACACGATCTCGGTCGATTGCCCGGCAGCGCCCGCGTCAGAAGTGTGCGACGACGGCAAGGACAATGACGGCGACGGCAAGACGGACTGCGAGGACAGCGATTGCTTTGGCACGTCGATCCTCTGCCAGCCGGCGTGCGTGCCCGACAGCGTGGAACTGGCGCAGCTGACGTGCCC
>CAIXAA010000087.1 GCA_903917305.1 uncultured Myxococcales bacterium
CGTGCAGCACGCCGTACGCGGGCGGCGGGTCCGGCTCCGGCTCCGGCTCGGGTTCCGGCTCCGGCTCCGGTTCGGGTTCCGGTTCCGGCTCGGGTTCGGGTTCGGGTTCGGGTTCGGGCTCCGGTTCGGCCGGCGGCGCCGGCAACGGCGGCAGCCCGCCCAACGCCTGCTTCAAACAACAGACTCCGGGCCTCGCGAGCTGCAGCCAGCTCCTCGCGGCCGCGCCCGCGGCCACGCCCCTCGGCCAGCCCGCGACGTCCTTGCCGCTCGATATCGGCTCGATGGAACTGCGCTTTCTGGGCGGCGGCAGCCTGACGTTCTGCCCACCGGCTGCGCCGCTCGACATCGTGCGCGAGCTGCAGCATGGCCTCTACCTGCCCGACCTGCAGACCTGGATGCTGCCGGGCATGCCCGGGATGGCGCCTGTCACCGCCGTCGACAAGCTGCTGCTGCATCTGGTGCAGCGGCCCGTGCTGGCGCCGCTCGCGGCGCCGGTCGCGTTCTGCGACAGCGCCATGCAAAGCAGCGACAGCCTGACGGTGGCACTGCAGTTCCCCCCGCAGAGTTCGCCGGCGACACGCGGCGTGGCCATCCTGATGGCGGCAGCGCCGCTGTTTGCCGAGGCGACGAGCACGGGCACCGGCGATCTGGTCTTGCCAGCCGTGGTGCCAGTCATCGATCTGTGCGGGACGCCGGGCGCGCTCTGCCAGATGCCGGTGGTGTGCCCCGCGGATCCGTCCACGGTCGTGCCGCCGGTCGATACGCTGACGCTGTCGACGACCTCCTGCGACCTGGAGTTCGGCCAGGGCAGCCAGGTCGACAACGTCGTGCACATCCCGTTCGGCACGGCGATGTCGCTGGAAGTCGTGGCCAGGCTGCTCGCCAAGGATCTGACCCTGGACATGGCGATGTTCCTGCAACCCTACCTGCAAGGGACCGCGGGACCGATGCACTTGCAGCGGCTGGTGTTCCATCTGAACGGTCCGGCGCGGGTCGGCGCGAACATGGCGGCGACGCCGGTGACCCTGGCTCTGGAGGTGACCGACACCGTGACGCTGGAGATCGCAGGTGGTTCCGATCTCTCCGCGGAGCATGCGCTGCTGCTCCTGGTGCCGGACGCAGGCCAGCCGGCGGTCGATACCTTCTATGACTGCAACGGCAACGTGGCGTTTCCCTCGGTGCTGCACGTGCGCAACGCCTGCGACGTGAACGGCGCGAACGTGTGCAGCAACATCGCAGGCGTCCAGCTGGGACAGCGCTGCGACACCCTTGATCCGGACGGCTGCCACACGGGCTTCCTGCTGCCCGGCGACATCACCTTGACCTGCATGGCGGATGACCCGGGCACGCCGATGACGGCGGCGGAGCTGACGGTCAGCGTCACAGCGCTGGACTTCATCTTCGAGTGCGGTGCGCCGGTCGCGGACTACGCGCCCTTCAGCGGGCCGATCAACCTGTTCACGCTGCTGACCACTGGGCTGACGCTGACGCCGCCCAGCCCGGCCTCGAACTGCCTGGACGGGACAAACCGGCTGCTGGGCATTCGGCTGCAGGTGGCCGACGATGCGCAGGGCGTGCCGCTGGCTTGGATGGCCAACGGCCTTGGCGTGCCGCACGCGGTGCGCGCGGCTTCGGATCCGGCGGATGGCGGCAGCGAGATTGACCTGCGGCTGCCGGCAGGCGGCGTGCCGGTTCCGGCGACGCTGACGTTGCTGCACGATCCGGCGGCGCAGCAGTGGCAGACGGCCTACCAGTGTCCGCGCTCGCAGGTGGTCACGGTCGCCAGCGCCATCGATGTCGTGGCAGGCGTCTCGACGTTGTCCGGTGGGAATGGCAACGGCAGCGATGTGGCGGTGGTCGCGGACGTTTCATCTGCGAGCGATGCCGAAGTCCTGACCGACAGCGAAGTGGGCACCGGTTCGGGTTCCGGTTCGGGCTCGGGTTCCGGTTCCGGCTCGGGCTCCGGCTCCGGTTCGGGTTCCGGTTCCGGTTCGGGCTGGGACGCAGGCTGGGACGCCGGCGCGGGTCTTGGCGACGCGCCGAGCATGGACGGGCTCTCGGACTTCTTCGCCTCCGACATGGCCTTCTCGGCCTACGACAGCGCCGCGCCGGCGGATGGTGGCTCGACGCAGAACGCCTGCACCAAGCCGCAGATGACCGGGGTGACGACGTGCGCCCAGCTCTTGGCGAGTGCACCGCCGGCCATGCCGGTGACGCAGCCGCCGAGCGCCCTGCCGCTCGACATCGCTTCCGTGGAACTGCGCTTTGCCGGCGGCGGCTCGCGCACGATCTGCCCGCCACCCGGCCTGCTCGACGTCGTCCACGAGCTGCAGCACGGGCTGTATCTGCCGGACGTGTCGAATTGGACGTCGCCCCTCACGAATGGCGCGAACGAGATCGACAAGCTGGTGTTCCATCTGACGCAGCGGCCGGCCGTGGGCAATGCGCAGGTCGCGTTCTGCGCCAACGCCAATGACGGCGACAGCCTGACGCTGGCGCTGCAGTTCCCGCCGCAGACGGCACCGGCGGCGCAAGGCCATGCGATCCTGATGGCGGCGGCGCCGCTGTTTGCCGAAGCGACCAGCACGGGCAATGGCGATGTCGTAGTGTTGCCGTCCGTGATTCCGGTCGTGGATCTTTGCGCTGGACCGGGCGCCCTGTGCCAGCTGCCGGTGGTCTGTCCGGCCGATCCATCGACCACCGTCCCGCCGAACCCGGCGCTGACCTTGCCGGCCAGCTCCTGTGATCTGGTGTTTGGCCAGCCGGGCGACACGCCGACCGTCCTGCACTTGCCGTTTGGCAGCGTGATGCCGATTGAGGTCGTGGCCAAGATGCTGGCGGGCGGTCTGCGCTTGGAGATGGGGATGTTCGTGCAGCCGTACCTGCAGGTCGCCACCGGGCCGCTGCACTTGCAGCGCATGGTGTTCCACCTTACAGGCCCGGCGCAGGTCGGGCAGGGCATGGCGGGCACGCCCGTGACGGCGGCGCAGGAAGTGACGGACACGGTGACCCTGGAGATCGCGGGCGGCACGGACCTGACGGCGGCGCACGACTTCCTGTTGCTGGTGCCGGACAACACCGGGCTGCCGGTGGACACGTTCTACAACTGCGCGGGCGACCTGGCGTTCCCGAGCGTCCTGCACGTGCGCAACGCTTGCGACGTGGGCGGCGCGAATCAGTGCAGTGCGACCGAGGGCGACAGCATCGGGCAGCGCTGCGACGGTCCCGACCCGGATGGCTGCCGCGTCGGCTTCCTGCTGCCGGACGCGGCCACGCTGACCTGCATGGCCGATGAGCCCGCCACGCCGATGCCGGTGCAGGAGCTGACGGTGGTCGTCGCGTCGATGCGCTGGTCCTTCACCTGCGGCGAGCCGGTGGTCACCGGGGCGTCTGGCAATGGGCCGATCCCGCTGTTCAGCATGTTGGGCACGGGCATCAGCTTGACGCCTCCGAGCCCGGCGGCGGCGTGCGCCGGCAGTGCGCCGAACAAGCTGCTGGGTGTGCACCTCGTGCTGGCTGAGGACCCGCAGGGCGCACCGTGGGCGTGGATCACGGGCGGTCTCGGCGTCCCGCAAGCGGTGGTTGCACGCTCGGTCGGCGGCGACAACGGCTGGGAGATCGACCTCAAGCTGCCGGGCGACGGCGTCGCGGTAAGCGGCAGCGTGACGATCGCGCACGACCCGGCGTCGGGCATGTGGCAGACGGCGTACCAATGCCCGCAGTCGCAGCTGGCCACGGTGCCGAGTTCCGTGGCGGTGGTAGTGGTGCCGTAGCGGCAGTGGTCGTGCGGCAACGTCAGGTGCTGCAGCGCATGGAAGAGCGGACAGGCATGGAAGCCTGTCCGTACCCGCCGCCCCAAGGCGGGGCACGAAGGGCCGAAGGCCCAAGCGCAACCGCGCCATCCAGGGTTACGATGGCGGAGCGCGAAGGCCGCAGGCCGCACGCCTCCGCGTACAGCCGCGCAGCGCGTATCACTGCCGAAGGCAGCTGTGAGCGCGCGCGGCTGTGCCAGGTAAATCAAAACTCCTCGTAACACCTGAGGGAGTTCAAGGAAAGAGTCCAGAGAGAACCACCAAGAGGGACCCTTCCCTCTTGGTGGTTCTCTTTGGAGCACGCGGCGTGGCAACGCCCTCACCAAACAGCAACACAAGCCCGATCCACGCAAACCTGCCCCACCGCGCAAGCCGCATCCACCTCACAAGCACTGCAAACGTTATTCCAGCACCCCTGGCTCTCCAACGCGCAATGCGGGCAAAGCGTGGGCTTCTCGCCAAAACAAAACCCATTGCCGGCATCGTAGGCGTAGCTCTGGTCCTGCTTTCTCGGGTGGTGGCAGCCGGGCTCGCAGCGGCCCCAGTGGCAGACTTCGCCCTTCGGGCAATCCTGGTCCTTCTGGCTGGCGTCGCACACGCCCGGCGTTCCTGGGGCGACGCAGCCGCGCACCTTGCAGACCAGCGCCGCATCGCACGCGCCGCCGCCCTGGTCGCAGCGCGACGTGCACAGGCCGCCCACGCAGAACTGGTTGACGGCGCATGGGTTGCCGCTGTCGCACGGCCCTCCCGTGCATTGGCCTTCGACGCAGCCCCAGCCCGCGCAATGGCTGTTGTCCAGGCAGCGGCGCGGCGCTTCGCTCGGCGGCACCGCGAGCACGTAGAGCCGCGTCAGCCGCCCCACCACGCCGTAGTCCAGGGCCAGAAAGCGCAGCCACACCTGCTTGCCCGGCGGCACCAGCTCGTCCAGGCGCACGTGGCCGGCCGAGAAGCCGAACGGCGCACCATTGGGAATGCCAAAGTGGATGCCCGGCACGTCCGGCTTGGGGCCTTGCTGCACCGCCGGTCCCTGCGCTGCGCTCACCGCGTCCGTGCCGATGCCGATCACCGCCACCGGCAGGTCGCCCGGCTGCGGCGGCGCGTCGTAGCGCTCGATGATCATGTCGTTGTCCACCGCCCACGGCAGCACGCCCCCGGGATCGCCCGCCAGGAACAATGCCTTGGCCGTCTTGCGCGTGAAGCACTGCACCACCTGGCTCACGATGCTGGCGGTCGGCTGGTAGCCGGTCGCCTGGCCGTTGGCGGCGCCATAGGCCGCCGTGTTCTTCTCGGCGACGTCGTGGGTGACCTGGATGGAGCGCGTGCGGTCCAGATCGATGCAATCAAAGCCTTTGGCGTCGAGCACGCCCAGCGCGCCGATGCGCGCCGCCGAGCGCGAACCAGGGATCTCGCACCCCGCCGTCGCCGCGAGCCGCGCGCTCAGCCCCAGCGGCGCGAGGTTGGTCTGGAAGGTGCCGGTCAGCTCGACGCTGTGCGCGCCGGCCGTCAGGCTCAGCGCGACGTCGAACAGCGGGCCCTTGGTGGTCGCCTTGCACGGCGCACCGTCGCACGCCAGCCGGTCCGGGAGCAGGCCGAGGTTGTACGGGTGCAGCTCCAACACGACGTCGCCAGAACCCGACAACACCTCGATCTCGATGCGAATCTGGACCGTGTCGCCGGGCTGCAGCGGGTCGAAGCCCGCCGACAGGTCGCTGCCGGTCGCGTCGTACACGATGACGCCGGTGCGCGCCTGCAAGGTCGGACAGTTGATGAACGTGCACACGCCGCCGACGTCGTAGAAGCCCGGGCTGCAGCTGCACACCGCCTTGGCGCCGGCCACGTCGCAGGTGCCCTTGTCGGGTTCGACGCACGGGTTGGGGTTGCAGGGCGCGGAGACGCTGGCGTCGGCGCACGTCGTGGTGCCGGTGAGGTAGAAGCCGTTGTCGCACTTGCAGTACGGCGCGTCGTAGAGCGGCAGGCACTGGCCATGGCCGCTGCAGGTCATGCCGGCGCAGACGCTCTTGGGTGCATCGGCCTGGACATCGACGCTGGCGACGTCCACCACCGGCTCGGCGGCGTCGGCGCTGGCGTCGCTGGCGCTGGGTGTGTCGCTCAGGTCGGTGACCTCGCCGGGCAGGCTGTCGGCGGGCGCGACAAGGTCGGTGGTCACATCCGGCAAAGAGAACGCGGCAGCGAACGTGCCGGCGGGCGTGCTGCACGCGCCCAGGAGGACAAGGCACGCAGCTGTACGGAACCACACGGACATTGCGATCGGCCTCCTGGCGAGGCTGGAGTGTAGCGGCCCGAGCGGGAGCGCGCCATGACTTCCGCGGGCTCGCCGTTGCCACGCGCCAAACGGCCTGACGCCGCCGCAATCATCGGCTAAGCTCTCCCTCGATGACCAAGCCCCCGCCCGAGTCCTTCGTCCGCGTCCTGCAGCGCACCGGCCGCCGGCAGATCGTCACGCTCGGCCGCAAGAAGCGCGTGCTCGGCGACAGCTACCACCGCCTGCTGACCATCCACTGGCCCAAGCTGTTCGCGCTGCTGATCACCGTCTACCTCTCGATCAACACCGTCTTCGCGCTGCTCTACCTCTGCGATCCCACAGGCGTCACCGGCATCGCGCCCGGCTCCTTCGCCGACGCCTTCTTCTTCTCGGTGCAGACCCTCGCCACCATCGGCTACGGCGTCATGGCGCCCAAGTCCGGCTTCTCGCACGTCATCGTCACCGTCGAAGCCTTCGTCGGCGTGCTCATGACCGCGATGGCCACCGGCCTCTTGTTCTCGCGCTTCTCCCGGCCCACGGCGCGCGTCTTGTTCAGCAATGTCGCGGTAGTCAACGAGCGCGACGGCCAGCCCACGCTCATGTTCCGCATGGCCAACGAGCGCGCCAACCAGATGGTCGAAGCCAGGCTGCAGGTCGCGCTGCTGCGCACCCAGACCACGCGCGAAGGCGACGTGATGCGGCGGTTTCACGACCTGCGCCTCGTGCGCAGCCAGAACATCGTGTTTGCGCTGACCTGGACCGCGATGCACACCATCGACGAGGACAGCCCGCTCTACGGCATGACGCAGGAGGAGCTGCTGGCGACCGACGGCGAGCTCATCGTGTCCCTGACCGGCATCGACGAGACCATGTCGCAGGTCGTCCACGCGCGCTGGTCGTACGTGATGCACGAGCTGCGCTGGCACCACCGCTTC
>CAIXAA010000088.1 GCA_903917305.1 uncultured Myxococcales bacterium
CGGTCAGCACATCGGTGGTGCTGTTCAGCGTGGCGCTGCCGCCGGAGACAAAGGCAAGGGCCGCGAAGTCAATCTCGCCGCCGGGCTGGATGGTGAGGTTGCTGACGAACCCGCCGGAGGACACCACCAGCAGGCCGCTGCTCATCACCGTGGCGCCGATGGCGGAGCCGCCTTGCGAGACGATCTCGACGCCGCCGTTGAGCAGGGTGGTGCCGCTGTCGTAGATGATGCTGGCGGAGTCGACCTCGTCCGCATTCAGGTGCCCTTCGTCGTTGTCGCGCAGGGAGCGGGCGAGGATCAGCAGGCTGTTCAGCGGGGTGCGCAGCTCGTGCGACATGTTGGAGAGGAATTCCGACTTGTAGCGGCTGGCGGTGTCCCGCTCCAGCGCCCTGGTATCGGCGTCGGTGCGCGCCTTTTCCAGGAGCACGGCCTGCTCTTCCAGGCCCCGGCCCTTTTCTTCCAGCTCCTCGTTGGCCGCCTGCAGCTCTTCGCGCTGGGCACGCAGTTCCTCCTCCGAGGCGCGCAGCTCCTCGGTCTGTTCCTGCAGGCTCAGGCTCTTCTGCCGGAGTTCCTCGTTGGTGCCCTGCAGTTGCTCGCTCTGGGCGCGCAATTCCTCCTCCGAGGCGCGCAACTCTTCGGTCTGTTGCTGTGTCTGGGCGAGGAGTTCCCGGGTGCGGCGGTTGCGTTCCAGGACTTCGAGGTTCAAGGCGATGATCGGCAGCAGTTCGTCGATCAAGGCCTCCTGGTCGGCCGTGAAGGGCTGGAAGCTGCCGATCTCCACCAGTGCCAGGACCCGTCCCTGGGAGGTCACGGGCGCCACCAGGATCTGTCGCGGGGCCGCTTCACCGGCGCCGGTGGTGATGCGGGCGTAGTCGTCCGGCACGTCGGTGAGCAGGATGCTCTTCCGTTCCAGCGCCGCCTGGCCGACCAGTCCTTCGCCGAGCTTGAAGGCGGTGTGCAGGCTGCGCCGTTTCTTCAGTCCGTAGCTGGCGAGAATCTCCAGGCCGTCTTCCGCCTCGTTGGCTTGATAGAAGATGCCGACCCCGCCGGCGCAAAGCGGGGTGAGGCCGCCGATCAGCGCCTCGGCGAAGTCCAGCTTCGACGTGGCCGTCTGCATGGCCCGGCTCAATTCGGCGGCACTGGACTTGACCCAGCGCTGCCCCTGCAGCTTGATCGCCGCGTCCTTGAACGCCTGCACCGTGTTGGCGATGGCGGCGAGTTCGCTGGCCCCGTCCTGGTAGGGCACTTCCACGCTCAGATCCCCTGCCGCCAGGGCCGCCATGCGCTGGCGCAGCGATTCCATCGGGCGCGTGATGCTGCGGCTGATCAGCCAGGCGGACAGCAGTCCCAGGAGCAGCAGCCCGGCCATGGTGGCGAGCAGGGCAGTGACTGCCCGATCGCGCGCCGCATCGCTCTGGGCTTGAAGGGCAGCGGCCTTGTCGCGGGCAAAGGCCAGTATCTTCTGCAGTTCGCGTTCCACCTGGACCTGGGGCGGGTCGCCGCCGGGTTGCATGGCGGCGAGCGCCTCGGCCGGGCGCCCGCCCTGCCTGAGGGCGATCGCCAACTCGCGCTGCGCGCTCAGGGCGTCCAGGGCCAGGGCCAGCCGGCTGAGGTCTTCCCGGGGACCGAGGTACATTTGCCGTATCACGGCCAGATGAGTCCTGTCGCGCTGTTCCAGATCTCGGATGCGGACGACGTTCTGCGCCACCGTCTCCGCGCCGGAACCGTGCAGCAGCGCCAGCATGTCCCGGTCCATGGCCACGACGTTGGCCTTGAGGCGTTCTGCCCGATCGATGACCTGGAACGGGTGGTCGGTGATGTCGCCGAGCAGCGCGGACAGGTTGGCGATGCCGGAATAGGCCATTGCCCCCATGATCGCGGTGAGTGCCAGCAGCAGGCCGAAACCGGCGAGCAGGCGGGTCGAGATCTTCAGCTTGTCGCTGCGCGGAAAGTTCATGGCGTTACCTCGGGTCACGTCCGGCAGTGAACGGCAATTGGTCATTATAACTTTAGTTTTATGGCTTCGGGCGCCGGCGCCCAGCGCTCCGACGCGCCCTGGGCGGCGCCGCCAGCCGGCCTCCGGCCATCAGCCGGGCGGGTCGGGCTAAAGCCCGAAGCGGTTGTTCCGCGAAAAGCTGTCGGGCGGGCCGCGCGTCCGGGCAATGTTTGAAGGGGAATCGTTGGTGCCCTATACTGTCAGCGGACTTTTGTTTCCGCCTGCCCGAACTCCCCGTGTTCGCTGGACGGGGCAGGCTCAATCGACAGGCAATGGGGATTGGCTTGAAGGGTATCCGCGCAGAGATTTCCGAAATCACCGAGCGCAAGATGGCCGAGGACTTGCTGCGCCTGAGCGACGAGCGCCTGCGACAGGCCGTGCGCGTTTCCGACCTGGGCATCTTCGATCACTGTCACACAACGGACGCCATCTACTGGTCCCCCGAGCAGAGAAAGATCTACGGCGTCGCAGCCGGGGAAGAGATCTTGCTCGCGTCATATTTCGATCGCGTCTATCCCGAGGACAGGGCGCGAACAGCCGAGATGGTGGCGCGGGCGCACGACCCGGCAGGCGACGGACTGTTTGACATCGAACACCGGATAGTGCGCAGCGACGGGGAAATCAGATGGCTGTCGACCCGCTCCACGACCCTGTTCGAAGGTGCGGGGCCGGACCGTCGCCCAGTGCGCACCATTGGTGCGGTGCTCGACATCACCGAGCGCAAGCGGGTGGAGCAGCAACTGCTCATCGCCGCCAAGGCATTCGAATCTCGGGAAGCCATCGCCGTCACGGACGAGAACGCCAAGATACTGCGTGTCAATGAGTCATTCACCAGAATCACCGGTTACAGCGCCGAGGA
>CAIXAA010000089.1 GCA_903917305.1 uncultured Myxococcales bacterium
CGCCCGCGGAAACCGGGGCCCAGGCTAGAAACCATAGGAACCAGCCTGGATTCCCGCATTCGCGGGAATGACGGATGAAGAGGACGACCGATCGGCCCCGGGCCCGCACGCGTAACTCTCTTGACCATGGAAAAATCCTTTGGCAACCTCGGCCCCGAACTTCCTGGAGTCCCCGTCATGGCCAAAATCACCAACTTCCGCGACGCCGGCGACACCGTCCTCGCCAGCCTCGAAGGCGTCCCCGACGTCGTGCGCAAGCTCATCGCCACCCAAATCGCCACCTTCACCGCCACGCACGGCAAGTACTCGACCGCGTGCGAACTGGCCGACACCCGCCGGCTCGACCGCGACGCCGCCGTCAAGGCGATTGCCACCAAGGACGCCGTGCTGGACGCCGACATCCTCGCGTTGGCCGACCGCCTCGTCGCCGCCGGGCTGGGCGCGCGCAAGAATCCGTTCGCATCGTTCAGTTCGTTTGCGCCGGGAGCGCTGTCGGACCTGGCCTACGAGAAGTCCATCAAGGCGACGCGCGAGCTGGTGGCCAAGGTCCTCGCCGCCGGCGCGCCGGCCGATGTCCAGAAGGCCGGCAACGCTTGCCTGCAGGCGGCCAAGGGCGTCGAAGGCGCGCTGCAAGGCCTGACGCAGCCGCAGACGGCGTTTGCCGTAGCAATGGCCGACCGCGACGCGATGCTGCCGGCATGGCAGAAGGACATGACGAGCTTGAAGAAGCACGCGGCGGCGGCGTGGCTCGACCATCCCGGCGTGTGGCAGGCGGTGTTCGGCAAGCCCAAGAAGTAGAAGAAGTAGCTGGGTGCCGGATCCGGAACCCGAACCGGGACCCGAACCGGGACCCGAACCGGAACCGGAACCCGAACCGGGACCCGAACCGGAACCGGAACCGGAGCCCGAGCCGGAACCGGAACCCGAGCCGGAACCCGAACCGGGACCGGAGCCGGAGCCGGAGCCGGAGCCGGGATCGGAACCAGACCCCGTCACCGCACCCCGTACACCCGCCGCACCACATACGGCGACCCACAATCCGTCACCAGCTCGATGCTGTCGTCCTGGTCCGTCACGTCGGTCGTCCACAGCGCCACGCCCGCGTGGTTCAGCCGGTCCACGGTCGCCGCGGCCGGATGACCGTAGGCGTTCTTCTGGCCGACGCTGAGGATGCCGACCTCCGGCTTGATAGTCGCCAGGAAGGCATCCGAAGTCGCGGAGTTGGCGCCGTGGTGCGCGACCTTGAGCACGTCGATGTCCTCCAGCACGCCGGCCGTCGCCATGTCGGTCTCGGCACCGAACTCGGCGTCGCCCGTGAGCAGCACCTTGGTGCCCAGGCAGCCGAAGGAGAGCACGACCGAGTCGCCATTGCTGTCGCCCGTCAGCGGGTTGCGCGGGTTGACCACGACGGCGTGGAACTCGCCCAGCTCGATGCGGTCGCCGCGCTTGAGCACGCCGACGGTGGATCCCTCGGCGACGACCGCCGCGAAGAACGCCTTGAAGATCGAGGTGTCCTTGTCGGTCGAGCCGTTCCAGTACACCGTGCCGACGTCGTAGTCCTCCAGCGCCGCCAACAGGCCGCCGATGTGGTCGGCATCGCCGTGCGTCGCGACGATGGCATCGATGTGGTCGACACCCAGGCGCTGCAGGCGGTCATGCAGCAGGCTGTCGCTCTTGCCGCCGTCGACCAGCAGGGTCTCGCCCGTGCCGGTCTGCACCAGGATGGCGTCGCCCTGCCCAACGTCGAAGAACACGATGCGAAAGCCGTTCACGGGCACGGCCGGCTCGGCTTCGATGCGCCTGGCAACGTAGCTGGAATCGCTTGCGTCAGGAGTGGCGCTGGCATCCACGCTGGCGGCAGAAGCTTTGGCGTCCGCGGGCGCCGCACCGGACGGAGCGCACCCGGCGACGACAACGCAAGCGGCCAGGAACCAGGAGGCGCGGGCCGGCGGGAGCGTCATGGGGCATCTACCTGGCGCGCGGAAGGTGGGCGCGGTTCGCGGAGCGCTCCCGATGCGAAGCAGCCCAGGCTACGCTCCGCGGCGGCAGCGAAGCAAGCACGACTACTTCACGCAGACGCCGCCAGCGAAACCCTCCCAAGTGCAGTGCCCCTTCTGCTGGCACAACGCGGACTTCTTGCAGTCCTCATCGCTCGCCACCACGCACCAGCCGCCTTGCGCCGTGCAATAGCCCTCCGCGAGGCAGCCGGGCGAGGCCGCGCAATCAGCGTTGGAGCCGGCCACGCAACTGTTGCCCTGCGCCGTGCAACGGCCGAGCTTCTTGCACAGCTCGGACTGCGCGCAGTCCGCGTCCTGCGCGATGTGGCACCAGCCGTCGGGGCCGGCCGCGCAGAAGCCCTCGGCCGCGCAGCCGGCGGAGCCCTGGCAATCGTTGCCCTTTGCCACGCACGTGCCCTTGTCGCCCAGCGAGCAGCGCCCCTTGGCGGCGCAGCCCTGCGAGGCGAGACAGCCGGCCGCGCTGGCGACGCAACTGCCGGTCGCGGTCCAATCGCACGCGCCGTCGACGGCGCAGGCCTGGTTCTTGGCGCTGGCGCAGTTCGCCGCCGTGGCGCGGCAGACGGCGCGGCCGTCCGGTTCGCCGGGGGCCGGCTTGACCAGCGTGCACAGGCCGGCTTGCTTGCACCCGGGCCAGATGTCGCAATCCCCGGCCATCGCCTGGCATTTGCCGTCCACCGCGTGGCAGGCGGCGGCGCTGGCGCACACAGAGCTCTGCGCGCAACCGCTGGCGCTCACGACGCAATACCCGGCGGCCGTGGCCGTGCAGAAGCCCTCGACCTTGCAGCCGTCGCCGGCCTGGCAGTCCGCGGTGGTGGCGACGCAGCTGCCCTCGCGGAGCGTGCAGCGGCCGGTCTTGCAGGTCGGACCGTTCTTGCAACTCTCGGCCGTCGCGACGCAAAAGCCGTCGGCGTTGTCGGTGCAAAGCGCCTCGAGCCTGCAGCCGTCGCTGTGCTGGCAATCGCTGTCGGTCGCCCGGCATGCGCCATCCAGGAGCGAGCAGCGCCCGAGCAGCACGCACCCCAGCGCCTTCTTGCAACTCGCGACGGTGGCGATGCATTGGCCGCCCGAGGCGTGACAGGTGCCTTCGCTGCGGCAGCCGGCGGTCGCGGCGCAGTCGCTGTCGGCCACGGCGATGCAGTGCGTGAGGTCGAACGCGCAGCGGCCGAACGTGGCGCACTGGC
>CAIXAA010000090.1 GCA_903917305.1 uncultured Myxococcales bacterium
AGGCCGAATGCTCTCCTTTACCTTGAAACGCTTCGATGATCTGACGCTGCGCGAGCTGTACGAGGTCCTGTGGCTGCGCGACGAAGTGTTCGTCGTCGGCCAGAAGATCACGGCGGAGTGCGAGGTCGACGGTCACGATCCACAGTGCAGTCATGTGCTTGGACGCGATGGGGACGGGCGCATCGTCGCGACGGCGCGGCTGTTCCTGGACGAGACGCCGATCAAGGTCGGACGCATCGGCGTGCATCCGGACCTGCAGCGCAGCGGACTGGGGACGGAGTTGATGCACTTCGTCCATGCGATCCTCGGGGATCGGCCGGCGATCATGAGTGCTCAGGCGCACTTGACGCCGTGGTACACGAGCCTGGGCTGGCAGCCGCTGGGCGGCGTGTACACCGAAGCCGAGATTCCGCATCAGCGCATGGTCCGTGGTCCGGCCGCGTTGGCGTGAACCTTCCAGCAGTCCGACGCAACCAACCAGGGCCCAGCTCCCGCAACCTACGATGACCCGAGGGACGTCTCCAATGAAGCAGGTCCTGCAGAACATGAAGACCGGCGCGCTGCGCGTCGCGGAAGTGCCGGCTCCCGCGCTGCGGCGTGGCGGCGTGGTGATGCGCACGGTGGCGAGCTGCATCAGCGCCGGTACCGAGCGCAACATCATGGATTTCGCGCGAAAAAGCTATCTGGAGAAGGCGCGGGCGCGGCCGGATCTGGTGCGGCAGGTGCTGGACAAGGTGCGCAAGGAAGGGCTGGCGCCGACGTACAAGGCGGTGATGAGCCGGCTGGATGTCGAGACGGCGCTTGGCTATTCGTGCGCTGGCGTGGTCTTGGAGGCCGGTCCTGAAGCGGACGGCTTCGCGGTCGGCGATCGCGTCGCGTGTGCCGGGATGGGCTTCGCCTCGCACGCCGAAGTGAACTACGTGCCCAAGAACCTTGTGGTTCGCATCCCGGACGGCGTGAGCTTCGAGGAAGCCTCCTACGCGACGATTGGCGCCATCGCGATGCAGGGCGTGCGCACGCTGGAGATCACGCTCGGCGAACACGTCGTCGTCATCGGTCTTGGCATCATTGGCCTTCTCGCGATGCAGATCGTCGAGGCGGCGGGCGGTCGGGCGATCGGCGTCGATCTGGACCCGCGCAAGGTCGAGTTGGCGCGCAAGTTGGGATTCGACCGCGTGATTGTCCGCACCAACGACGTCGAGCAGGCCGTGCAGGGCTGGACGCGCGGCGTGGGCGCGGACTGCGTGCTCGTGGCGGCGACGGCGCCGTCGAATGATCCATTGGTTCTGGCGGTTGCGCTGTGCCGCAAGCGGGCGCGCATCGCGATGCTGGGGACGGTCCCGCTGGAAGTGCCGCACAAACCCTTCTACGAGAAGGAGTTGCAGCTGCGCATGTCGACGAGCTATGGCCCGGGGCGCTACGACCCCGTGTACGAGCTCGATGGCGTCGACTATCCGCTGCCCTACGTGCGCTGGACGGAACGCCGGAACCTGGAGTCTTTCCTGGATCTTGTCGCCGAAAAGAAGGTGAACGTCGCGGCGATGACCACGCACCGCTTTGCCATCGACGCGGCGCCGGACGCCTACGCGCTGCTGGAAGGCAAGGCGGACGGGACGGATCCGCTGGGCGTGCTGTTCACTTTTCCGATGCACGAAGCACCTTTGCAGCGGCGCATCGAACTGCCGGTCAAGAAGGCGGCGCCCACGGGCCGCAACGTCCGCGTCGGCGTCATTGGCGCCGGGCCGTTCACGCGTGGCGTGCTGCTGCCCGCGGTGGCCGCCGCGCCGGGCGTGGTCTTCCAAGGCATCGCAACGGCTTCCGGGATGAGCGGCGAGAGCCTGGGCAAGAGCCACGGCTTCCACTACGCAACCACGGATTTCAAGGAGTTGCTGGCGGACGCGGACATCGACCTCGTCGTCATCGCCACGCAGCACCGGCAGCACGCGGGCATGGTCGTCGCGGCGCTGGAGGCGGGCAAGCACGTCTTCGTCGAGAAGCCGATGTGCGTCAACCGTGAGGAATTGGACAGGATTCGCGCTGCCCACGAGGCCTCCGGCCGCATCCTGCATGTCGGCTTCAACCGGCGTTTCGCGCCGCACGTCCAGGCGATGCGCGCCCACTTCGCCAGCACGGAAGAGCCGTTGTATTCGATCTACCGCATCAATGCCGGCTACGCGCCTCCCGGCAGCGTCGTGCACCGCGAAGGCGGGCGCATCATCGGCGAAGGCTGCCACTTCCTCGATACGCTCGTGTACCTGACCGGCGCGCGCATCGCGCACCTGAGCGCCGTGTCGCTGCGCGCCGGCAATGCGGCATTGGTCGACGAGGACAGCGTCGCGATCACGGTGCAGCACGAGGGCGGGCACGTCAGCACGATCCACTACCTGGCGCGCGGCAATGGCCTGGTTCCCAAGGAGCGCATCGAAGTGCACGGCGGGCTGCGCAGCGCGGTTCTGGACGATTTCAGCACGTTGCGCCTCTACAGCGGCTCGAACATCCAGACGCAGCGGTCGCTGGTGCAGAACAAGGGGCACCGCGAGCAGTTGCGCTGCCTGATCGAGGCGGTGCGCGCCGGTGGTCCGGCGCCGGTGGCGTTCGACGACCTCGCGCACGTCACGGAGGCCAGCTTCCAGGCCGCCGATCAGGTCGCAGGGCAGGGTGCATGATCATCTTCCTGGTCCTGATCACGCTCGCCGCTGCGTCGATTGCGCTCTTCGCCGGCGTCCAGGGTCCGCTGATCACGATCCTCGGCATCGTGATCGCCGCGGGCTGGCTCCTCAAGCGGCCGCTGCACGCGATCGGCACCGCCATGGCGCTGCAGATCTGGGGCGTGCTGTCGCTGACATCGGACGGCATGGCGACGCCGTACAAGCTCGGCATCGTCGTCGCCGCCATCGCGACGTTCGGGAAGATCCTGACGGTCCGCAGGTTCGAGTCGCTGCCGCGCGCCTACACCACCGGGCTCGTGCTGCTGATGCTCAACATCTGCATCTCCGAGATCAACGCGCCCTACGGGTCGTCGCTCCAGTCGTTCGTGGAGTTCGGCAGCACCGTCTTCCTCTTCTTCCTCGTCTCGCAGCTCATCCGCAAGCCGGACGACTTCCGCACCATCGCCATCATCCAGGCCATCGGCCTGACGTTCATGACCGTCTACGTCGTGGCCGAGGTGGGCTGGAGCGCCATGATGGCCGGCATCATTCGCGCGCGCGGTCCGGCCGGCCAGCCCAACGCCCTCGCGGAGCACATCTCCCGGACCATGCCGTTTGCCTTGGCGTTGCTGCTGGACACTCGCAACCGCACGTTCGTGCGTGCGCTCGGCTCGGTCGCGTTTGTCGGTTCCATCTACATGTTGTTCGCGTCGGCCTCGCGCGGCGGCGCGGTGGGCTTGAGCGTGGGGCTCATCACCATGCTCGCCCTGTCGGCGCGCACGGGGTTCGGGCGCATCCTGGGCGTCGCCACGGCCAGCGCGGTCATCCTCGTCGTCGTGGCCATTGCACCCAAGTCGTTCGAGGACCGCGTCGTGGGCGTCGTCAAGGGCGACGAGCGAGAACGCGACCCGACCTCGCACCGCCTCGAACAGTACGCGATGGCCCGCCCGATGCTGACGGCCCAGCCAATGATCGGTCATGGCGTCACAGGCTTTCCGACCGTGGCCGGACGCGAGAGCCACGAGGGCAACCCGGCGCTGCACTCCTCGATCATCGGCATGGCGGTCGCCTATGGCTTTCCCGCCGCCCTGATATTGATCGTGCTCATGCTGTCCGGATTCCTGGTGGCGGCGCGGGCAGGCAACGATAGCGACGCAGGGCGGCTGTATGCCTACGGCCTCGCGTCGGGGACATTGGCAGGGTTCGTCTGTTCTTTTTCGAGTCCGACCCTCTTCCAGCCGTCCCTCTGGTTCATGGCGTCCTGTTGTCACGTCCTGGCGCACCACGTCCGGCCGCGGCGGGCCGAGGCTCCGGAGGGCGCGGCGCAGCGCCTCGCTGGACCGCAGCGGATCCACGGGCCGCTCATGGCGCGGCGCGGGCGTGCGTAGCCGACTGGCAGGGGCGTGATGCCGCGCGGCCTGGGCGCATCATTGGCTTGCGTGATCCGGCTCGCGCTCCAGCGTCCGGCCCCACATCGCGAGCAGGATGCAAACCAGCACGAGATCCGTCGTCATCACGTAGCGCATCCGCGTGACCTGCACCAGCGCCAGCTCCATGTGGTTGGCCAGCGACAGGAGCGCCGCGGTCGCCAGCAGCAGCCCGGCTCGGTCCTGGCGCCGCACCCACAGCCGCGCCCCCAGCGCCAGCGCCGCCAGCATGAGCAGCAGGACGACACCGGAGGAGCGCAGTTGTTGCACGACATGCCGCAGGAAGGCGCCCGGATGGTGGCGCAGCAGCACGCCGGCAAGCCGTTGGCTGGCCTTGTCGAGCGCGACCCAATCCGCAGCGGTCAAGTCCGCATGGCCCGTGCGCGCCCGCGCTTGGGGCACCAGGCCGCGGTAGATGATGTCGTCGAAACCCACTTCGAACCCGATGACGGTGTCGGTGACGTCCGGCACGCTGCTGGAGAACAACTGGTGCTGCTCGACGTACTGCAAGATCGCCTGGGCAAAGGCGTGCTCTGTCGGGTCGCTGAACAGCGCGACGTCTGCCGGGCTGGACAGGTACAGCTGCACCGACGCGGCGTGCACACCGAGCGCCTTGGCACGCACCGGCAGGCCGTGGCGGGCGGCATTGCTGGCCACCTCCGCCGCGCTGGCGGCGACCACAGCGACCAGGAGCAGGCCGATGGTCTGCGCCGCGAGCCGCGGATTCCTGAGGTGCCAGGCCCAAGCGAGCGCCGTCAGGCACAAGACCGGGCAAAGGAAGATGAAGTGCGGGCGCACCGCCACGGCGAGCGCCACCGCCAGCGCCGCGCGCGCAAACGACCGCAGCGTGTCCGCCGGATCCGCGCCAAACACCGCGACTATCGCCAGCAGGAACAGGCTGTGGCACAGCGATTCCGTCAACATGCTCGGAATCCAGGTCAATTGCGGCAGCAGGAGCATCGCGCCGAGGCCCGTCGCGACCATGGCGTCGCTGCGCAGGCGCGCCTGGAGCATCCGGGCAAACGCACGCGCGCTCCAGCCTGCGAGCAAGCCTTGCAGGATCATGGTGCCGCGCGGCCAATGGTCGCCCAGCAGCGCGCGCATGGCATCGAGAAGCAGCGGATAGGCCGGCGCCCGCGTCACGGCGCCTGCGAGGTAACTGGTCGTATCGGGGTAGAAAATCGGCGAAGCCAGGCACGCGAACAGCACAGGCGCCGCGAGCAGCAGCCAGCCTTGCAGCGCGAAGTCTTCCCGCAGGTCCCAACGGCGATGGCGGGCAGTGTCCATGCGGTTCCTCGGGCCTCGCGGGTCTGGCGTCCAACTGGACACGGGTTTCGCGCGGAGTCTCAGCTTGTCGCGGACATGCGTCAAGCGAGCCGCGAAGGGGCTCGACAACGCCGATCCGGGTGTGACAGGCTGCCGTCGTCTCTCGCGCCAGGACAGGTCTAGCGAATGTGTGGAATCTACGGGCGAGTCGGCCCTCGAAACGATGACCTCGACTGCCGCGCCACGCTGAGCCTGCGCCACCGCGGGCCGGACGATGCCGGACTGCTGGTCGATGCCCAGGGGCCGGATGGCCAGACGCTCGTCCTCGGGCAGACGCGGCTGTCGATCCTGGACTTGAGCGCGGCCGGTCACCAGCCGATGCGCTCCGCCGATGGCAAGCTGGCGCTGACCTTCAACGGCGAGATCTTCAACTTCCTGGAATTGCGAAAGGAACTCGAAGCCCAAGGCCGCGTCTTCCAGTCGCATACGGATACCGAAGTCATCCTGCACCTTTACGAGCTGCACGGCGATGCGATGCTGCAGCGTCTTGAAGGCATGTATGCGATTGCGCTCTGGGATTCCCCGCGGCGGCGCCTCCTGCTCGCGCGCGACCCGTCGGGCATCAAGCCGCTGTTCTACCGCACGGGACCGACGCCTGACATCCTGGCGTTCGCCTCAGAAATCAAAGCTTTGCTGGTCGATCCGAAGGTGCCGCGTGACCCGGACATGCGCGCGCTGGCCGGCTACCTGACCTACCTGTACGTGCCGCCGCCGGGCTCCGCGTTTGCCGGCATCTCGCGGCTCGCGCCCGGCCACAAGCTGGTGCTTCAGGGGCGCCACACGTCCATCGAGCGCTTCCATCGCTTCCAAGTCCAGCCAAAGCATGTGTTTTCCGGATTGCCCCAGGCGACCCAGGCCCTGGAGGACCTGCTGCTCGAAGTGGTCCGGCAGCACATGCTGGCGGACGTGCCGGTCGGCGCGTTCCTGTCCGGTGGCATCGACTCCGGGCTGCTGGTGGCGATGATGGCGCGCTTGAAGCGCGAGCGCGGGGATGTCCAACGGGTTCGCACCTTTACCGTCGGATTCGGCAGCGAGGGCCGGCGCTGGGACGAGGTGGACCGCGCAGCGCTCCTCGCGCGCCACCTGGACGTCGACCACGAGGTGGTCCGCATCGCGCCCCAAGCCGCGGAAGAGCGTTTTCGCTTTGTCGCCCAGCACTTCGACGAGCCTTTCGCGAACCCGACGGCGCTGGTGCACGACGTGCTGTGCGAAGGTGCGCGCCGCCAGGTGACGGTCGCGCTGGCGGGCGATGGCGGCGACGAGGCGTTCGCCGGGTATCCGCGGCACCGTGCGACACAACTGCTTGCGATGTGGCAGCTTTTGCCGCGTCCCGTCCGGGAGCAGCTGTTCGGCCGCTTGGGCGACGCGCTGCCGGAGCGCGCCGAAGGCCTGCCGCTGCTGCGCCAGGCGCGCCGCTTCCTGCGCGCCGGTTCGGGCGACTTCGGCGCGATGTATCGGGATTGGCTGACGTATTATCCCCGGCGCGAGCTGCAGGACCTGCTCTCTCCCGGCGCCCTCGCGGCGCTGGGCGGCGCCGTCACCGGCGATCTGGGCCAGACCGAAGCCGCCGTCGCCGCGCTGGGGCCGGACTTCGACCCGCTCGACGCCGCCTGCTACGCGGACATCGCCGGCTTCCTGCCCAACAACGTGCTGCAGGAGTCGGACCGCATCTCGATGCGCCATGCCTTGGAAGTGCGCGTGCCGTTTGCGGATCGCCGGATCCTCGACTTCGGGCTGCGCCTGCCCAAGCACCTCAAGATGGCGCCGAGCGCGCTGTGGACGGCCAAGGGGCGCGGCGCCTCCAAGCGGGTGCTGCGCGAAGTGGCTGCGCGCTATCTGCCTGAAGAGGTTGTGAAAGCGCCCAAGCAAGGCTTCGGCGCGCCGATGGGCGCGTGGCTGACCGGGCCGCTGCGGCCGCTGCTGGAACAAGCGACGCGGCCAGAAGTGGTGGCGCGGCGCGGACTTGTCCGCCCAGAGGCTGTGACGGCGATGCGCGAGGAGCACCTCGCGGGGCGGCGCGACCGGACCTGGAACCTGTGGGCGCTGGTGGTGCTCGAGTCCTGGTTCGAGCAGCGCGTGGATCGCCTGGATCTGCCCGACGTTGATCCGCGCCAGGTGCGCATCGACGTTGTTACTTCTTGACCAGCACGCCCGTCAGCGTCAGCCGGAACGGCGCGAGCAGCTCGACCTTGTCGAGCAGCAGGTGGGCCAACACCGCCGCCTGGTGCAACCCCGGAATCGGACCCGTGTACGTCGGGTGATCCACGCCCGTCCACAGCTGCGCCACGTCGAACCCCGCGGCCTGCGCAAGCTTCTCGATGCGCCACACCGTGTTGAAACGAAAGAAGGTCGGATAGGGCTGCCGGTTCGCCGCGTCCGTGCGGTTGAGCATGCGCATGACGGCTTGATGGGCGGCAAACGGCGTGAAGTGCGTGGCAATACCTGAATAGGAAAGGAAGTTCGGTGTCGTGAAGATGAAGCGGCCGCCGGGCTTCAAGAGGCGATGGCTCTCGCGCAGCAGGCCCTCGATGTCCTGGACGTGCTCGAGCAGGTGCTCTGACGCGATGAGGTCGACCGACGCATCCGGCAGCGGAATCGCCTCGCCGCTCGCGCACAACCGGTTCGGCGACGGGTTGTGCGCCAGGGCGTCCTCGTCCGGATCCACGGCCCAGATGGTCTTGCCTTCCAGAGGAACATGGCAGACTTCGCCAAAGCCCAGCGGGCCGGAGCCCAGGTGGATGATCGTCCGCGCCGGCCGCACCGCCTCCTCCAGCAGGCGTGCGTAGACCGCCATGTAGTGGTCGCGCTTGGAGATTCGATAGAAGAGGCGGTTGCTTGCCCGGTTCATGTCGAGCAGGCGCTGCAGGATCGGCATGTCGGCTCCGTGGATGAGACCGGGTCAGCATTGCTCCCAGCCCCGCACGCGTCAAGGCGTGCGCCGTGCACCGGTTCCCCTGCGCGCCAAGCCGTGGCATCATCCCCCGCGGCCGGTGCGCCCAAAGTCCTTGGAACCCTGCGCGGCCGCTGCGACTTTTCTGGAGTCTCCCATGAACGCGCCCCTGCTTCGCCGCGGATCTGCCGCCGCCTTCGCCCTTGCCCTGGCTGCCTGCGGTGCCGCCGCTCCCGCGCCGGAGAAGCCCGCCGCCGCGGCCGAGAAGCCGGCGGTCAAGGCGGAGGAGCCCAAGCCGACCGCGCCCGCCGTGCATCCGCTGCTGCAGCGTTGCAAGGACCGTCTGGCGGACGCGCGCTTGCAGCGCACCAACATCGTGCGGCTCGGCAAGGAGCACTCCCCGCCGCTGACCGTCGACCATGTGCTCGGCGCCTACAACACGCTGCAACTGCACCTGGGCAATGCGGATTCCGAGTCGAGCCTCATGCGCGCCGTGCACCCGGACGCGGACACGCGCGATGCGGCGTCGACCTGCGAGCAGCTCGTGGCGGCGCTGAACACGGAACTGTCGCTGGATCGCGAGCTCTACGAGGTTTTTGCCGCGCTGGACGTGAAGGCGGAAGGGCCGGACGTCAAGCGGCTGGTCGAGAAGACGCTGGAGGACTTCAAGCGCGCCGGCGTCGACAAGGACGCGGCGACGCGGGAGCGCATCAAGGTGCTCAACGAGGAACTCGTTGATGCTGGCCAGAAATTCGACAAGGCCATCACGAGCGACGTGCGCTCCATCGAGGTCGAGCCGTCGCGCTTGAAGGGGCTGCCGGCGGATTGGATCGACGCGCACCGGCCGGGCGAGAACGGCAAGGTCAAGGTGACGACCAACTACCCGGATTACATCCCGTTCATGAACTACGCGGAGGACGACGCGGCGCGCCGCGAGCTGTACGTGACGTACCGGCTGCGGGCGTGGCCGCAGAACGGGGAGAACTTGAAGAAGATCCTGTCCTTGCGTTGGGAGCTGGCGCACCTGCTCGGCTTCAAGGACTGGGCCGAATACATCAGCGCCAACAAGATGATCAAGAATGAAGCCAATATCAACGACTTCATCGACAAGATCACCAAGGCCAGCGACAAGCGCGCGCACCGCGAGTACGACATGCTGCTGTCCGAGCTGCGCCGCACGGACAAGACCGCGAAATCCGTTGGGGATTGGCAGCAGGCGTACCTGCTGAACCAGTGGAAGAAGGAGAAGCTCAAGTTCGACGCCCAGCAGCTGCGGCCGTACTTGCGCTATGACCGCGTCAAGCAAGGGCTTTTGGACCTGACCTCCAAGCTCTTCCACATCACGTACAAGCCCAACGCGACGGCGCCCAAGTGGCACGAAAGTGTCGAAGCTTACGACGTTTTCGAGGGCGACAAGCAGTACGGCACCATCTACCTGGACATGCATCCGCGCGACAACAAGTACAAGCATGCCGCGCAGTTCACGCTGCAGAACGGCATCGAGGGCGTGCAGTTGCCGATCGGCGTGCTGGTCTGCAACTTCCCGGATCCGCGCACCTCGAACGGCCAGCTGGAGCACAAGGACGTCGAGACGTTCTTCCACGAGTTCGGGCACTTGCTGCACCACACCATCGGCGGGCACCAGAAGTGGGCGCGCTTCTCAGGCGTCGCGACCGAGTGGGACTACGTCCAGGCGCCGTCGCAGATCATCGAGGAATGGAGCAAGGATTACGAGACGTTGAAAGCCTTCGCCGTGAACGACAAGGGCGAGACCGTGCCGAAGGAGCTGGTGCAGAAGCTCAAGGAATCTGAGGAGTTGGGCAAGGGCCTCTGGGTGCGCCATCAGATGTTCTACGCCGCGTTGTCGCTGCACCTGCACGACCGCGACCCGAAGGACATCGACACGGACAAGGTCGTGGCGGACCAGCAGGCGTCGCACAGCCTGTACCCGTTCGTCCCCGGGACGCATATGCAGGCTTCTTTCGGGCACTTGAACGGCTACTCGGCGATCTACTACACCTACATGTGGTCGATGGTCATCGCCAAGGACATGTTCAGCGCGTTCATGAAGACGGGGATCCTCAATCCTGACACGGCGTTGCGCTATCGGCACATGATCCTGGAGCCGGGCGGATCGAAGGACGCCGCCGACCTGGTGAAGGATTTTCTTGGGCGTCCCTACACGTTCAAGTCGTACGAGGATTGGCTGAACCAGCGCTGATCCCCGTTTGGTTGCCCGCGCCAAGCTCCCTTTGCTACACTGCGGCGCCGTCCGATGCCGGGCGGTCCCTCCGCTCGACTGCGACGAACCATCTCGCACAAATCCATTACAAATCAAGGTGAACCATGGCAAAACCCGCAGCCCCGGGTGCCCAGCTCAGCAAGGACGAGATCAAGTTCTTGGAGAACACCCTCGCCGCCCTGCCGACGCAGAAGACGACCAACGTCGATGGCGACGCGGACGGCCTGCTGAAGTTCGGCTACCACCAGAATCCGTATGTTCGCACGTTCTGCAAGGTGCTCTGGAGCGGTTACGCTTTGGCGCGCGGGCAGTTGGGCGAAGGCAGCCAGCGTTTCTCGCAGGCGCGGCGCGATGCGACCGTGAGCGCGGTCGACCAGGGCACCATCAAGGCGCTGGACGAGGCTGCGACGTCGCTCGAGCAGGCGATGGCGCCGAGCGGCTCGATCAACAGCTTTCTCGCCGAGTTGCGTGACAAGACCATGCAGCGGTGCTGGTCGCGCGTGTGCGAGACGTGCAACCTTCCGCCGCCGCGCTTTCACGTGCTGTACGGCAAGAAGCCGCTGGTGAACCCGGACGAGCTGGACGCGGCGGAGGAGGCGGAAATGGCCGCGCTGCGCAAGACGCCGCCGGCGCCCGTGCCGGCCGAGGCCGAGCTGGACGCCGACGCTGAGGGTGAAGGCGAGGAATTCTCGGATGATTTCGAGGATGACGACGAAGGCGAGGACGGCGAGGAAGGCGCGGAGCCCGAGGCGCGCCACGAGGCGCCGCGTCCCCGCGAGGCAGCTGCGCCGGCATCGGCGGGCGGCGCGATTCACGTGCAGCGGCAGGGTACGGCGGAGCTGGCCGGCGAGCTGCTGCTGTCGGCCGCGAGCGAAGTGCTGCGCGAGCTGAGGACGAAGAAGCCCGGCGGCGCGCTCAAGATCACGATCACGATCGAAGGGCAGCGCGCAGAGGGCAAGCCGCCGGAAGCCAAGGGCGAGGGTGGGGAGCAACGCCGTCGCCGCCGTCGCCGCCGTTAGGCTTTCCCGGCGCGGCAACCTCGCCAGAACTTTGCGGCTACGGCCACGGCTGCTACGCTGTCGCGCATCACGCGCGCGCGTCTCGCGCCGGAGGTTCCCGTGTCCGTTCGTGTTGCCCGATTCCTCGTGCCGGCGTCCCTGCGCTTTGGCCTTCTGCTCGCCGGCTTGTGCGCTGTCGCCTGCACCAGCCCGGTTGCGCCCAACACGGCGTGCAAGGTCGCTGCTGACTGCAAGAAGGGCTACGACTGCCTGCAGGGCGTTTGCGTCGCAAAGACGCAGTTCCCTTGCGACAACGACGACTACTGCGCTGGCGTGCTCGCGAGCAAGGACTGGACGCCGGATCCTGTGCCGACCGAGTGCATGAAGCCCGTCTGCGGCGCCAAGAAGCTGTGCGAGCTGGCCCCCAAGGCCGTCGACACCGAATGCGCGGACACGGACGGCCTTGCTTGCACGCTGGCCCGCTGCGACGCGGCCGGGTCGTGCCAGCAGACCGCTGCGGTCGCCAAGGACGCGTGCCACATCGGCGCCGCGTGCCAGAAGAGCGGCGACGTCGACAAGACGAACCCCTGCACGGCCTGCGACCCGGCCAAAAGCACGGACAAGTTCAGCCCTCTCGATGCGACGGCTGCCTGCGACGTCGACGGCTTGGGCTGCACGCTCGACCACTGCGACGGCAAGGGCGCGTGCGCCGCCGGCGCGTTGAAGGCGGACACCTGCAAGATCAAGGTCGGCAACAGCGACACGTGCTTCGACAAGGATGCTGCGGATCCCGGCAACGAGTGCCGCAGCTGCGACCCGACGCTCAGCACGTCCGCTTGGGTTCCCAAGACGAAGGGCGCGGGCTGCAGCATGGACAAGCTGGATTGCACGTTCGACGTCTGCGACGGCGAGAGCAACTGCGACCACAGCGTCCTGACGGCCGACACCTGCCTCATCGGCGGCGTGTGCCACAACGCGAAGGACGCCAACAACGACGGCTGCCAGGTCTGCGACCCGAGCCAGGACGCGAAGAACTGGACCGCGATGCCGGTCGACACGGCGTGCGACAAGGGCGCGTCGTGCGTGGCAGGCTCCTGCAACAAGGACGGTTTGTGCGTCGCGTCCGGCACGAAGAAGGGGTGGTGCTACATCGGCGCGGCAGGCTCCGGCGCGTGCTTTGCCGACGGCCAGCACGATCCGAGCAACGAGTGCGAGCAATGCGACGCCGCCAAGGCGCAGGACAAGTGGACCAACCTGCCGGCGACGGCCACGTGCACCGAGGAGGGCGTGGACTGCACCGTGGACCTGTGCAACGGCAACGGCGCGTGCAAACACGTGCCCAACGATGCGCTGTGCGCCAGCTACGGCGGCGCGTGCTCGCAGGGGGCGTGCGACATGAGCGGCTGCAAAGCCGTCCCCCTCAGCACCGACGTGACCTGCAACGGCAGCGACGGCATCGCCTGCACGGTGGAGCACTGCGACGGCGCGAGCAAGTGCGACAACCTCCCCATCCCGGAAAACGGCTTGTGCAATGATGGGTTCGCTTGCACGCTGGACCTCTGCACGGCCAAGGGTTGCACCAACGCCGCCGACCCCA
>CAIXAA010000091.1 GCA_903917305.1 uncultured Myxococcales bacterium
ACGGAGACGTCGCGCGCCGCGGCGTGGAAGTAGCTCACGCAAATCGACTGCAAGGTCGCAGGCTTCTGACCGGCGACAGCTGGAAGGCACAAGCACATGGCCGCGCTGCTCAGCGCGACGCCCAGGAAGAGGCGCATGGAAAACTCCGGTTGTTACAGGATGTTGGCGGCCAATTCGGCCAGAGGCGAGCGCTCGCCCTTGGTCAGCGTCACGTGCGCGGCCAGGGGCTCGTGCTTGAACTTCTCGACGAGGTAGGTCAAGCCGTTGTTCACGCTGTCCAAGTACGCATGATCAATCTGGTAGGGGTCGCCGGTGAACACGATCTTGGTGCCGTGGCCGACGCGCGTCAGCACCGTCTTGACCTCGTGCGGCGTCAGGTTCTGCGCCTCGTCGACGACCATGAACACCGCCGGCAGCGAACGGCCGCGGATGTAGGTCAGCGGCTCGACCTCGATGATGCCCTGCGCCACGAACTCGTTGTAAGAGTGGGCCTTTTGCCCCTTGCCGGCGTTCAGCCCCGTCAGGAAGTCGATGTTGTCGTGGATCGGCTGCATCCAGGGATTCAACTTCTCGCTCATGGTGCCCGGCAGGTAGCCGATGTCGCGGCCCATCGGGAAGATTGGGCGCGAAACCAACAACTTGCGATAACGCTCCTGATCCGTCACGGCTTGCAGGCCGGCGGCGATGGCCAGCAGCGTCTTGCCGGTGCCCGCCTTGCCGACCAGCGTGCACATCTGGATGTCGTCGCGCAAAAGCATGTCGAGCGCGAAGGTCTGCTCGCGGTTGCGCGGCGTGACGCCCCAGATGGTGCCTTTGACGCGCTGCACGGACTCGATGCGCTCCCCGGTCACGCGCGCCAGCGCCGTGCGGCCGGGCGCGTAGCGGTTGCGCAAAGTCAGGTATTGATTCGCGAAAAGCTGGCCCGGGCCGAGCCGATCGCGGTCGAAGCCGCCCTCGGCGAAGATCAGGTCGACCAGCTCGGGCTCGACGTCGATCTCGGCGGTGCCGGCGTAGAGCTCGCTGAGCTCCATGCCTTCCTTGTCGTAGTCCTCCGCGTGAATCCCCAACGCATCCGCACGAATACGCAAGTTCGTATCCTTGGACACGAACACCACCTGCACGTCCGGCTCGATCTCGCAGAGGTGCAGCGCGGTCGCCAGGATGGAGTTGTCCATCTGGTGCGCGACCGAGAACTCCGCGGGAAGCTTGACCTTGGACAGCACGACGCGGATCAGGCCGCCGGTCGGCAGCGGCACGCCGTCGCGCAGGTTGCCGGCGGTGCGGTAGCCGTCGATCTCGCGGGCGACGCGGCGGGCGTTGCGGCCGAGCTCGCTCTGGTCCTTCTTGAACGTGTCCAGTTCCTCGATCACGTAGATCGGGACGTTCACGACGTTGTCCCCGAAGGCGCGCAGGCTGTTGCTGTCGTGCAGCAGCACGTTGGTGTCGAGGACGAAGTTCTTGCGCATGAATGGCCTGGGGTTGTGGCGATGTGCCGGTCCAAGGATCGCGCGGCGCTGACAAGGCGATTCAAATCAACCAGAGCCGCATGGCAGGCTACCGAGATTGGCACGCACTTGCCAGTGGGTCAACGCGGTGGCGCACTACTGGCAGGCGATGGCGCTGCAATTGTCCAGGTCGGCGCCGAGTTCGGCGTCGGTGGCCGAGCCCTTGCCCATGCAGCCGGTGATGCAGCCCACGTCGCCGTTGGCGCACGCCTGCAGGCAGCTGCGAATCGCCAGGCATCCCGAACTGGCCTTGCAGGAAAGGGAAAGCCCCGCGCACATGGAGCCCTCGCAGGCGTCCAGGCAGGTGGTCAGTTGCGAGCCGGAGCCGCTGCACTTCTTGCCGATCCAATTGTTCGCCACGCAGAAGGCCTGGCTGCAGGCGTGCAACGCATTCGCGTGCGCCAGGGAGCCGGCGGGCACGCCACTCGCGCAGCCGAGGCGGCAAGCGGCCGTGGTGCAAGCGCTTTCGCAGCTGGTGACCGCGGCGCACGTCGGGTCGGCATTGCAAGCCGCGGCCTGCGTTGCGCATTTGCTGGCCACGCACGTCGCCTGGCAAGCCGTGTCGGAGACCGTGCAAGCGCCGCCCGAGGCCGGGCAGTCGGACGCGCAACTGCCGCTGCTTTCCGTGAATCCGCACAAGCCATCGCCGCAGGTCGCGCCGAGGCACAAGCCGGCCACGCATTGCCCGACGCTGCAGGTGGTGCCGGGCGCGACGGGGGCGTGCAGGCAACCCTTGGTCATGTCGCAGGAATCGCTCGTGCAGGCGTCGCCGTCGTCGCAGGACGTGGCGGGGCCGGCCTGGCAAGCACCGTCCTTGCAGAAGTCCGCGCTCGTGCAAGGGTTGCCGTCGCCGCACGCCGCCGTGTTGGCCGCATGCAGGCACCCGCTCTTGGGGTCGCAGCTGTCGTTCGTGCAGTTGTTGCCGTCGTTGCAATCCTTTGTTTTCGTGACGCATTGCCCGGCGCTGCACTGGCCTGAGACGTCGCAAGGCGAAGCGCCCGTGCACACCGCGGTGTTGGGCTTGTGCGCACAACCCGTTGGTTCCTTGCAGGAATCGTCGGTGCAGGGGTTACCGTCGTCGCAGTCCTTCGGCGTGCCCGTGCAGTTGCCGTCGATGTCGCAGGCACCATTGAGGTTGCAGACGGATCCGTCGTTGCACGCCAGCATGAAGGCGCTGCCCGGCGTGTGGGTGCAGCCGTCGTCTTTTTCGAACTCCAGGCACAAATCGAACGTACACAGCTTGTTGTCATCGCACTTGTTGACGGTTCCCGTGCAGACGCCGTTCTTGCAGCCGTCCGCGAGCGTGCACTTCTGGCCATCGTCGCACGTCGTGCTGTCCACGAGATTGGCATGGACGCAGCCGGTGGTCGGATCGCAACTGTCTTTGCTGCAACTATTCTTGTCGTCGCACGACACGGACGCCGTGCCCTTGCAGACCTTGTCGACGCACACGTCATTCTGCGTGCAGGCGTTCTTGTCGTCGCACAACGTGTCGACGGCAGCGTTGATGCAGCCCTTGGCCGGGTCGCAACTGTCCTTGGTGCAAGCGTTGTTGTCGTCGCACGCGACGGTGACCGCCACGCACAGGCCGACGGCGCAAGCGGCGGATGCGACGCAAGGATGCGCGCCGGTCGGGGTGCAGTCCGCGCCATCCTCCTTCACTGCTTGCACGCAAAAGCCCGTCGCCTTGTCACAAGTGGCCGTGCGACAAGGGATTGCAGCAAACGCCGCACACTCTGCGTTCGTCTTGCACCCCAGCAACGGCGCATCGGCGTTCGACTTGGCATCGGTCTGCGAGGCCGCGTCGGCCGCAGCCAGCGCGTCGTCACCGGCTGCAACATCTTGATTTCCAGCGGTATCGGCCCCCGGGCCGCCGAGGTCCATCGCCGCCGCCGCCGTGCCGTCGCCAGAAGTGCGCGCAGCCGGTAGGCAGCCGACCAGCACGCACGGCGCCAGCGCCGCCACCAACATCTTGAAAGCAAGCGATTTTCTCATGGCGTCCCCGTGCAAACGCCCGCGCTGCACTTGCCCGCGCCGCAGGTCGTGCCATCGCTCTTGGCCTTGTGGCTGCAGCCCGTCGCTGGCACGCAGGCGTCGTCGGTGCAAGCGTTGCCGTCATCACAACTCACGGCTTTGCCACCACAAATTCCGGAAGCGCAGCCGTCGCTGCTGGTGCAGGCGTCGCCGTCGTTGCACGGCGCAGTGTTGGGCGCATTCTTGCAACCCTGCTTGTAAACGCAGGAATCGTTCGTGCACGGATTGGCGTCGTCGCAGCTCAGCTTCGCCCCGCCGATGCACGCGTTGAGCTGCGCATCGCACGCGTCGTTCTGCGTGCACGGATCGCCGTCGTCGCAGGGCCCCGCAGCGGGCTTGTGCATGCAATCGCCCACCGAAGGGTCGCAGCTGTCGGCCGTGCAGATGTTGTTGTCCTCGCAAAAGGCCTTGTCATCGCAGACGCCGGCCTCGCACGTCCCGTTGCATTTCCCCAGCTTGCACGATTTGCCCTGTTGATTGAAGTGGTAGCACTTGCCGTCCGTCAGGTTGCACGCGTCCAAGGTGCACGGATTGCTGTCGTCGCACGTCACCTTCGTGCCCTTGCACGCGTTGCCCTGACAGACGCCGTTCTCCATGCAGACTCCAGGGTTGTCGCACGGAATGTTCTGGGTTGCCGTCGGCAGGTGGTTGCACTCCGCCGTCGTCGCGTTGCAGGTGTCGTCGGTGCAAGGGTCCTTGTCGTCACAGTTTTTCGGCGCTCCCGCACACGCGCCATCCTGGCACTGGTCGGGGTCGCTGCACTTGTTGCCGTCGTCGCACTTGGCGTGGTTGTTCGCGTGCCCACAACCTGCGATTGCGTCACACGAATCATCCGTGCAGGCATTGCCGTCGTCGCACGTCTTCGCGGTGCCGGCGCACTTGCCGGCGGCGCACTTGGCGTTGTCCTGACACGGGCCGCCGTCGCAAGCGCTGGCAGCCGGGGCGTCCGCGATCATGCACAGTCCGGTCTTCAGGTTGCATTTCGCGACCTTGCACGCTCCGACCAGGAGGTTCGCGCACGCCGCGTCGCTCGCGCAACCCTTGGCAGGCCCGACGGCGACGTCGGCCGTCGTCTCCTCCGTGCCCGTGTCCGCCAACGTGTCCGCGCCGGAAGTGGTGTCACCTGCAGTGGAATCGCCCGGCGCCGCACCGTCCTTGGCGACCGTGTCCGGCGCAGTGGTGGCCGCATCGTCGCCGGCGGCCGCGCGCGCTGCAGGCAGGCAGCCGCCCAGCGCCAGGACAGCGATGATCGCTGAACATCCAAGGATCGAGCGAGCTTTCACGGCGGCGCCTCCGATCATCGCTTCCCTCGGGTTGGCACGGGCTTGCCATTGCGGCCGCCGCACACGAGCAGCCAAGCCTTCGAAGTGTGTCGGAAACAGCCCGGGGCGTCCAGGCTGCTGTGCGCTGGTAGGCAGGGCGCGTGGCTTGCCGTACAGTGCGCCGCCATGAACGCGCCGGGGACCGTTCGCCTAGCCCGCATTTCCGTCCTGGTCGCCATCCTGGCGCCGTTGCTGTTTTTTTGCGCGTGCCGCCGCGACGGGAAGGGGACGCTGCGCACGACCGACAGCCTCTTGCACGAAGCCCTGCCGGCCGGGCGCGACTTCGCCTTCGCCAGCGGCAGCCAGGAATTCCTCGACCCGGCCAAGGTCGCGGAGACCGCCGGCCACCACCTGATGATGAACGTTTTTGAAGGCTTGTACGTCTACAACCGCGGCGACGGCCCTCCGGTGCCGGCGATGGCGAGCGGCGTCGCGGTCTCGGCCGATGGCCTGACGTACACCTTCACGCTGCGCCCCGGCATCACGTGGAGCAACGGCCGCCCCATCTCCGCGCAAGACTTCGTCTGGAGCTGGCGGCGCGTGCTCGACCCCAAGACGGCGTCGAGATCCGCGCAATTGCTCTGGTTCATCCGCGGCGCCAAGGCCTTCAACGAAGGTGTGGAGCCGGACCCGGACAAGGTCGGCGTGCACGCCCTGGACCCGTCGACGCTGCGCGTGGAACTGGCGAATCCGACACCGTTCTTTCTGCACCTGCTGTGCGAGATGCCGTTCGTGCCCACGCCGCGCGAAGAGGTGGAGCGTTGGGGCGATCAATGGCCGCAGCCCGAGCACATCGTGTCGAACGGCCCGTTCGTGCTGGCGGAGTTCCACCCGCGCAAGTGGGCGGTGCTGCAGCGCAATCCGCGGTACTACGACGTCGGCAACGTGTACCTCGAGACGATCCACATCTACGACACGGAGGACGAGCAGACCGCCTTCGAGTGGTACGAAGTCGGCAAGACGCAATGGCACGGCGACGTCGGGCTGCCGATGGAGCAGGTGCCGCTGCTGCGCGAGGCGGGACGCGTCGACTTCCGCACCGATCCGAAGTTGTGCTCGTACTACTTTAGCATTCGCGTCGATCGGCCGCCGTTCGACGACCCGCGCGTACGGCGCGCCATTGCCCTGGCCATCGACCGCGAGCGGCTGGCGCTGCACGTGCTGCGCGGCGGCCAGATCGTCTCCTCGGGCGCGGTGCCGGATCTCTTCGGTGTGACGCATGGTTATCACGTGCTGCAGAGCGAGACCTTCAACCCGGAGAAGGCGCGTGCGCTGCTGGCGGAGGCGGGTTATCCGCGCGGCGTCGGTCTGCCGCCGGTGGAGTTCTACTTCAACACGGGCGAAGGCCACCGCGTGATCGCCGAGTACGTGCAGCGCAACTTACAGGAAAACCTCGGTATTCGCGTGCAGCTCGCCAACATGGAGTGGGGCACGCTCTTGAAGACCTTGCTGGCTGGGCGCTTCTCGATCGGGCGCTCCTCCTGGTGCGCGGACTACCCGGACCCGCTGACGTTCCTCGAAGTGTTCGAGAGCGACTCCAAGTCGAACTACTCTGGCTACAAAAGCCCTGAATATGACGAGGTGATCGCTGCGATCCGCAGGGAGCCGGACCTGCACCGCCGCAACACCGATCTGCGCCGCGCCGAGGAGATCCTGGCGCGCGACCTGCCCTTCCTGCCGATGTACCACTACACGTGGTCCTACCTGATCCGGCCGTATGTCCTTGGCTACGAAAACCATATGCAGGACGAACACCCGCTCAAGTACGTGCGCTACGCGACGCCGCAGGAGTGGGAGCGCATCCGGCACGGCGAGGCCATCCACCTGGCGCCGCTGCCCGGCGAGCTGACGCCGACGGGAGGTGGCTAGATGGCTGCCGTGGTGCTGCGCCGCCTGCTGCAAGGCCTTCTGACGCTGTGGGTCGTCATGACGCTGTCGTTCGGCCTGATGCGCATCGCGCCGGGCGGACCGTTCGATCGCGAAAAACCTTTGCCGCCTGCGGTGATGGCCAACCTCGGCCGCACCTTCGGGCTGGCGGCGAACGTGCCGTCGCCAGTCAGCGGCACGCTGCTGCGCTTTGCCGGCAAGGTGCGCGGGCACGTGCGCGCGGGCGAGCTGCTGGCGGTGCTGCGCGCCAAGAACGGAAGTGAAGTCAAGGTGCTCGCGGATCGCGACCTGACGCTGGTGCAGAACGTCGGCGAAGCCGGGCGCGCGCTGCGGGTGGGCGAGCCACTGTGCGTGCGCGAGACGAGCTTATGGGAACAATACGTCGCCAGTTTGAAGAGTTACGCACGCCTGGATCTTGGCGTCACCTACGCGTCCGAGGGATCGACGTCGGTGTTGCACAACCTGATGCAAAGCTTTCCGATTTCGCTGGAGCTTGGCCTGTATGCCTTGATCGTCGCGCTGATCCTCGGCGTCAGCGCGGGGCTGCTGGCCGGGCTCAAGCGAAACACTTGGATCGACTACGTTTCCATGACCACGGCGCTCGGCGCGGTGTCGCTGTCGTCCATCGTGCTGGGGCCGCTGCTGGTGCTGGTGTTCGGCGTCTGGCTGCGCTGGCTGCCGTGGGGCGGCTGGGAGCCGTTCTCCTTTCGATGGGCGCACATGCAGGTCAAGATCCTGCCGGTGGTGACGCTGGCCCTGGTCTACGCCGCCTGGTTCGCGCGCCTGGCCCGCGCCGGCGTCCTGGAGGTCATCCACCAGGACTTCATCCGCACCGCGCGCGCCAAAGGCCTGTCCGAGTTCGCGGTCGTCACCCGCCACGCCCTGCGCGGCGCGCTGTTGCCGGTCGTCAGCTTCCTCGGCCCCGCGCTGGCCGGTATCGTCACCGGCTCGGTGGTCGTCGAGCGCATCTTCTCCGTGCCCGGCATCGGCGAGTACTTCGTCACCGCGGCGGTCAACCGCGACTACCCGATGGTGATGGGCACCGTCATCCTCTACTCCACGCTCCTGATCGTCGCCAACGTCGGCGTCGACATCGCCTACGCCGCCCTCGATCCGCGCATTCGCCGGGAGGCCGCATGAGCCCGGCACCGAGCCGCACGCCTTTGGGTCAGGCTTTTGCGCGGTTGCGCAAGAACCGCATGGCGGTCGCGGGGATGTTCGTGGTGGCGACGATGATGACGCTGGGCATGCTCGCGCCGGTGCTCGCTGCCTTCGTGCTGCACTTCTCGCCGGAGGAACAGCACACGTCGTTCGCCTTCGCGCCGCCGGGAACGGCCGACGTGTCGTTTGACTACCCGGCGTACGACGGCGACACGACAGCCTTTTCTTCGGTCGATCTCGATCACGACGGCCGCGTCCGCTGCTTTGTCGAGCCGGTGACGGGCCTCGATTCGGACGCGGCGGCGGCGGGTCTGCTGGCGCGGGCGCTCGGCCAGCGCGGTGCGTGGCCGGGACCGTCGCGCGTGCCGCTGCGCGAGACGCTGGCGCTGTGGGCCGGCACGCTGCGCTGCCCGGAGATCGACGACCTGCGCGAAGCCGAGCGTTTCTACGCCTTCTTGCTGCAGCGCTACGATCTGGCCACGGGCCTGCAGCCGATCCAGCCGGGCCTCAAGCGGCCGGACGGCAAGATCAGCCGCATCGAGTTTCCCCAGCGGCCGGACCAGGTTCCCGATGCGCGCACGGCCCAGCTCGCCGTGCGCCTCGGCCTGCTCGGCCCCGACGGGTTCGCGCGCATCGACCGCGACGGCGACGGCCTCGTGACCCGCGCCGACATCACGGAGGCCACGCGCCGCACGCGCATCGACAAGGAGGACCTGCTGCGGCGCTTTGACCGCAATGGAGACTTGTCCATTGATGCCAACGAGTTTCCCGGTCTGCCGCGGCTCTGGCGCTTCTGGCTCGGCACCGACCAGAAGGGCCGCGACCTGTGCGTGCGCCTGCTCTACGGCGCCCGCGTCTCGCTGAGCATCGGCCTGCTCGCCACGCTCGTCAGCTTCCTCATCGGCGTTTCCTACGGTGCGATCGCCGGTTACGCAGGCGGCAGGCTTGATGGGCTCATGATGCGCACGGTCGACGTACTCTACGGCCTGCCCTTCATGTTCATCGTGATCCTCTTGCTGGTGGTCGCCGGGCGCTCGACATGGAACCTGTTTCTCGCTTTGGGCGCCGTGAGTTGGCTCAGCATGGCGCGCATCGTGCGCGGCCAGGTGCTGGCGCTGCGCCGGCGCGAGTTCGTCGAGGCGGCGATCGCCAGCGGCATGGGCGAAGTGCGCATCCTGTGGCGCCACGTGCTGCCGAACACGCTGGGGCCGGTCATCGTCTACGCGACGCTGTCCGTGCCGGCGGTGATCCTGGAGGAGGCCTTCCTTTCCTTTCTTGGACTTGGCGTGCAGCCCCCCGCCGC
>CAIXAA010000092.1 GCA_903917305.1 uncultured Myxococcales bacterium
AGCCGCAATCTGCGGATAGGCATTCATGTCCACGAAACCTTCGCGCGTGCCGTCCGCGCAGCCCACGCTAGCCTTGACGGGCGGACTCGGCGCGGCGCTCACGGCGACCAGCGCCGGCACGCAACCCGCCACGCCCTGGTCGTCCCAGACCGAGAGGTGGAACAAGTACTGCCCCGACACATCCACCGTGTAGGTCGGCGCCTGCACGTCCGCGGACGGCTGGAACGTGCCGCCAGCGCCCAGCGGCGCCTGCACCGACCACGCCCACTTCGCAATCTTCGCGGTGCCCTGCCCGTACGAGCCGGCGGCGGACAGGTGCAACACCGTTCCGGTGCCCGCCTGCGCGCCTTCCACGACGCTGATCAGCGCGACCGGGCATTGCTGTTGCGGCGCCGTGCAAACGGAGTTGGGCGCACAGCCTTCGTTGATCAGGCCGTTGCAGTCATCGTCGGCGCAATTGCCGCAGAACTCCGCCGGCGGAATGCATGGACCCCATTCTTTCAAACACTTGCGCGTGCCGGCCGAGCCGCACTCGGTGACGCACGACTCGACGGTCAGCGGCTTGCACTCGTAGTTGAAGCCATTCTTCTTGGCGTCGGGTGCATCGGCGGTCGCATCCGGCGTTTCATCCGTCGCCTGATCGGCATCCGCCTGGGCATTCAACAGCTCGATATCGCTCAGGTCTGCGCCAACGCCATCCGGAACCTTGCCGAACGAGACTTCCAGCGCCGCATCCGGCACGCCTTTGCCGACATCGGCCTTGCCCGCGGTACCGCCGGTGTCCGGCGAACTGCAAGCGGCTGCAAGAACAGCGATTCCAACAAGGAGAGCGCGACTCACGGCTTGCATGCAGCCACCTCGATGACGCTGTTCATGCCGCCGAAGCCGTCCGGCGTCTGGTTGGGATTCGCCTTGTCCGCCATCCACTTGCCATCGACGATGAACTTGTACTGGTAGACACCGGCGGCCAGTGTCTTCTGGATGCTCCACGTCCCGGTGTTGCCCGGATCCGTCAGCACATCCGCCTTGTCCTGCGTCGAAGCCCAGCCGTTGAAGGAGCCGGACAGCAGCACGACGTGCTGGCCCTTGCCCGCTGCGATCGCGAAGGCCACCTTGCCGCAATCGCTGGTCGGCACCGGGTCCGCGACCTTCACTTCCTTGACGGTCACCTGCAGCGCCGATACCGCCGTGAGACCACCCAAGTCTTTGACCGTCAAGTCGATCTGCTCGGTGCCGGACCAGGTCGTCGGCGCCACGACCAGCAGCACGTGGGCGCCCTGGTCCTTGAGGGCGACGTGCTGGGCACTCCAACTGAGCTTGAGCGCACCCGTTGGGTCCTCGGCATCGGAGAGCAGCGGCGTCAGATCGATCGTCGTCGAGGCGCCCTGATCGAGCGTCAGCGGGCCGATGGGCAGGAACTGCGGCGCGGTGTTCGCCGGCGGCGCATCGGGCTCTGGCACGTCGGGCGGGGCGCTATCGGCGAGAACGTCTTGAGGTGCCGCGAGATCTGCGCCCGGCGCGTCCGCGGCGACCGTGTCCGGCTTGGCCGTCCCGTCCGGCTGCGCGTGCAGATCCGACGCGGCATCCAGGGACGGCAGCGTGTAAGTGCCCGTCGGCGTTGCGTTCGAACCACAAGCGCAAACCAGCAGCGCCGGCAGCAGCCCTGCGGCGAGGCGGGAGCAGAAGTGAAGCAAAGTGCGACGCTGCCTGTCCATTCGACGCCTCCGGCGGCGCATCGTAGCCCAAGGTACGGCGCGCTGCTACGGCGGAACGCGGCCAATCGCGAGGCAACTGGCGCCCATCGCGAGCGTGCCGCCGCGCGCGAGGTGGCGGCGCTCCTGGGCCAGCATGGCCTCGACGCTGCGCTGCAAGATGCCGCGGCTGCTGTGTTCCTTGACCTGGCGCTCGGCATCGAAGCCGCTGTGCAGGCCCAAGCGCGAAGGCACGGTGCGCAGCAGGAGGATGGGCAGGACGAGCACGGCGAACGCGTAGGTGCTGTGCACGACTTCGAAACCGGCGCTCTGCAACGTGCGGGCGAGGCTGCGGCAGGTGTAGCGGCGGAAGTGACCCGCAATCACGTCATCCTCGGACTGCAGCCAGCCGTGGGCCGGCACGGTGAGAAAGACGAGCCCGCCCGGCAGCATCGCGCAGCGGACGGACTTGAGCGCCGCCACGTCGTCCTCGATGTGCTCGAGGACGTCGAACAGGCCGGCGAGCGGCAAGCTGCCGGGGCGGAACTGCGCGGATTCCAACGTGGCGCACACGACGTTGCCCAGACCGCGGGAACGGGCGTTGCGCGCGCCGACGCCGCTGGGCTCGACGAGGACGACCGGATAGCCGGCCTGGGCAATGCCGTGCGAGACGTGGCCGTTGCCGCCACCGATGTCGATGAACGGCCGGTCGCGCCGCGGTTCGAACCGCTGGAGCGCGTCGACGATGATCTGCTGGCGGTGGGCAAACCAGAACGACGCGTCCTCGACCTCGAAGCAGCGTTCGCTGCCGTCGCTGGGGTAGGAAACCGGCGCCGAAGCGCGGGCTTCCCAGATGCCGTCGCCGCGCCGTTCAAGGCCCGAGGTCATGGCCGCGATGTCCAAAGTCACTCCGTCCACGCCGATTCCTGGGAGCGCGCCGCTCCGACGGGCGCAACGGTACCCGCCGCGCCGGAAGCCGGCAAGCCTGACGCTGCCCGCGCGCCGGTCCACGGCCAACATCCTGCCGTCGCCATGCGCCGTTCGGTGTACACGCCAGCCGCTCCGGGATAGGCTGGCCCGCCTGCACGCGCTGCCAAGTAGAACGCTGCGGAGGCCGATGGACCAGCTTGCCCGCTTCCGTCTTGCCGACCGGCCTGCGCGCCTCGAGGCGGCCGCGGTGCTGCTCACCTACGCGACGCTGTCCGCGGTGTGGCTGCTCGGCGTGCAAGGCCCGCAGATTCCCTACCATTACTGGCAGTTGCTGCCGGCGGGTGCGCTGCGCCAGGATCTGTGGCGCGCCCTGGCCGATCTGCACGCCCAACCCCCGCTGCTCAACTTCGTGTTCGGCGCCCTGCTGCACACCGCGGACGCGACTGGGATTGCACCGGAAACGCTGGTTGCGATCGTCCAGGTGCCCCTCGGCGCCGTCGCCGTGCTGGCCTTGTGGGCGCTGAGCTGGCGGTTGCTGCCGCGCCCGGCGCTGCGCCGCGCCGTGTTGGCGCTGATCGTGCTAAATCCGTTTATTTACGCGAGCTTCTCCCACCTGTTCTACACCGGCTACGAGCTGACCTTCCTGGCGCTGACTGCCCTGGGCGCGCTGCGCTACTTCGACGCGCCGACGCCGCGCCGCCTCGCCGGACTGCTCGCGCCGGCGCTGCTGCTCGTGTCCATGCGCGCGCTGTTCCATCCGATCTGGCTGCTTCTGCTGGTCGTTTTCGCGCTGCACGCCGCCGGCGCGCAGCGGATCCGGCAGCGCCGTGGCTTGCTCGCCGTGGCCCTCCTCGCCGCCATGCTCGCCTGCGCCTGGCCCGCCAAGAACCTGATGCGCTTTGGCTTTTTCGGCTCATCGAGCTGGACCGGCTACAACCTGGCGCGCGGCCTGCCGGTGCGATCGCCGGTGCTGAGCGCCGTGTTCGACCGCAACGCGCAGACGCCGCCGGATCCGCGGTGGCGTGCGCTTGCGGAGAGCGCCGTGCCGCGCTGGGCGAGAAACAGCCCTGCCCTCGCGGACATCGCCAAAGAGGACGGGTCGCCGAACTGGAACCACGCCAGCGTCCTGCCGGCCTCGCAGCTGTTGGGCGAGCAGGCGGTGCAGGCGCTGCGCGCCAGGCCCGGGCGGCTGTGGCGTCGGGCGCGCAACTATTACCTGACTGGTTTCAGCACGTTCGAGGGCCGGAATCCGTACACGGGCGAGCTCGGCTGGGACGTGGCCAGGCCCGATCCGCCGCACGCCGCGGCCTGGTCGCAGCTCTACGAGACCGTGGTGCTGCAGCGCTTCGCGGCTGGCCGGCCCACGCAAGGCCCGCGCGCGACGACGGGTTTTGCCTTCCTGTTTCCGCTGTTGCTGCTGGCGCCGGCCGCACTGCTGCTGCGGCGGCGCGGGCGTTGGTCGGCGCAGGAGCGCACCGTGGCGTGGATGGGCTTCTGCACCGTCTGGGTGACGGTCCTCATCCTGACGGTCGATGGCATGGAGGGCAACCGGATGCGCTACCCGGTGGAACCTTTCGTGTTTCTGATGGCTGCCTGGGCGCTGGACGGCTGGCTTGCGCGCCGATCGCCGCCGCCCGCCGCTACTTGTGAAGCAGGCCGCCCGCCACCCACGCCGCAACCGTAACGGCCACGATGGCCGCCGCCACGATGGCCCAGCGGGCCAGGTGCGCTGGCGCCGGAGGCTCGACGACCGCAGGTTCAGCAGCCATCGCAGCAGGTTCCGCCACAACGGGCGCTGGCGGCGCGACGGCCGCTTCCAGCTTCGGCGCCGGTCGCGGAGCCGCCACAGCCGGCGGTCCGCCCGGCAGCGGCTGGTACTCCTGCAGCACTTCGATGGTCGACGTCACCGACTCGCTCTGCGCCGGCAGGTCGAGCCCCAAGCCCGCCACGTGCGCGACGATGGCGGTCAGGTTGTCCTTGCCGCCCCGCTCGTTGGCCAGATCGATCATCTTGGTGCAGGCGGTCTCCGGATCGTGGTCCGCGAGCAGGCTGCGCAGCTCGTCGTCGGACATCGAATTGGAGATGCCGTCGCTGCACACGAGGAAGCGGTCGCGGCGGCGCAGGCTCAGGCGCCCGATGGCGGCGCGCACGTCGTCGCCCAGCCCCATCGCCTGCAAGATCACGTTCTTGCGGTTCGAGGTGCGCGCGTCTTCCGGCGTCATCACGCCGCTGTCGACCATGAACTGCACGAGGCTCTGATCGCGGGTGATCTGCCGCAAGCGGCCGTTGCGCAAGAGGTAGGCGCGCGAATCCCCGACTTCGACGATGTACGCCTCGCGGGCGTGGACGGCCAGCGCGGTCAGCGTCGCGCCCATCCCCCGCTTGCCATCGGTCTGCGCGGCTTCGTGCACCTTGGTGTTCGCACCGCGCACGGCCGCTTCGATCTTGTGCTCGATGGCACCGTCCCCCTGCGGCGCAGCCATCGCCAGGCGCAGCGACTCGAGCACCAGCGCGCTCGCCACCTCGCCCGCGGAATGGCCGCCCATGCCGTCGGACAGGGCCAGCAGCACGCCGCGCTCGCTGAGGTCGAAGGCGTGGGCGCCCGAGTCGAACTGGACCTCCGCCCCGGTCTCCAAGTCCGCGACCGAGAACGCGTCTTCGTTCATCGTTCGCGCCCGACCCACGTCGGATCGCGCGGCGACCGCCATCGTCACTTCTGCCATGGTTCGACTCCGTTTGTGGCGGGCCCCTCCGCCGTCCGGTGCCTGCCATGCTATGCCGGGAACCGCACAGCCACAAGCGCCCGCAGCTCGGGCCGGCGGCCGAGGCGCCGTGTCCTTGGCACGTTGCGCCGCGGCGCGTCCCGTCGTAGCCTCCGCGGCGCGAATCGCAACCCTGGATGGTACCGCCCAAGATGAGCGTCGACGCTACGCAGGAGTCGCAGGAAGCGCAGCTGCTGATCGCCCAGCGTGGCTCGCACGTGGCGGAGCGACGCCGCCAGCAGCTCACCCACCGCGTCGGCCGTTTGTACGCGTGGCTGCTGCCGCTGCAAGTGGTCGCCGTGCTCGCCGCGACCTTGGATCACCGCCCGACGTGGCCGGCGCTGCTGGGTTTGCCGCCGTGGCTCATCGTCGCCGTCTGCGGCGCTGGCGTGGTGCTCTGCGGCGCGCTGGTGCGGCGTCGCTGGCCGCTGGATCGCGCCGGTCGCAT
>CAIXAA010000093.1 GCA_903917305.1 uncultured Myxococcales bacterium
AATCGGCCAGACACTGCGCTACCCGACAAGCAAATGGCTGAGCACAGCAACCGCGTGGCAAGTCGGCAAGCGCGCGCCGTTGCTCGGCGAACACAACGCCGAGATCCCGGCCTTAGCACTCGCGGGGCCGGCGCCCAACTGCCCTGCTACTTTTCCGTACAAAAATCCCGAAGACGCGCGAAAAAATATTTCTGCGCGCGGACGACCGTTCCCACTGCAAGGGATCAAGATTCTCGATTTTTCCTGGTTTCTCGCATCCGCCGGGGGCACGCGAATTCTTGCAGCACTGGGCGCCGAGAGCATCAAGGTCGAATGGAAGGAAAATCCGGATACACGGCTTGCCGCCATGGCACCGATTGGCGGCCGTGCAGCGCGCGATCGTCCCGTCGAGGTCCGTGACGAAGACGTAGTAGAGCCAGCACGCCGGCATGGGCATGTCCGCGGTCTTGCTGAACATGCCGCCCATCTGCACGCCGTTGCGGCCAAAGAGGCGGTACGTGCCCATCGGGCCCATGTCGAAGTCGCCCAACGGTTCCCAGCCGAACAGCTCCCGGTAGAAGGCCAGGGCGACGGCAGCATCGTCGGCGATCAGCTCGTGCCAGTTGAACTCCCCGGATTTGCTGCGGTCATGGGCGCGCATCGGGTCGGACAACTGGAACACGGCGATCGAGGCGCCCTGCGGGTCGGCGATCACGGCGAAGCGGCCAACGTTGGGGATGTCCATGGGTTGCACGTAGACGTTGCCGCCGAGGCTGCGCGCCACTGCCACGGTCGCGTCGACGCTCGGCACCGCGACGTAGCCCATCCAGTGCGGCGGCGCGCCCATTTTGCGTGCCGGCTCCGGGAGTTCCATCACACCGCCCATGTTGCCCTGGCTGGTGTGCCACATCGTGTACGGCGAGCCGCTGGTGTCCCACGTCTCGGTCGTCCAACCCAGCGCCTGCGTGTAGAACGCAACCGCGGCCTTGGGATCGGGGGTCATCAAGTCGTACCAGACAAAGCGACCACGGTCGTTCGAGTCCGTCATGCGAGCCTCCTGCTAGGGTGTCGCAGCAGCATGGCCGTTTGCCACGTGCCGGACAAGGGCCAGGCTGGCGCGCGCCGGAAATGGCGTTGACAGTCGCGATCAGGCACCTATCCTGGCGCACCACCCAACGACGGAGAAGGTCAAGATGAAGCTCTATTTCAGCCCCGGCGCCTGCTCGCTCGCCCCGCACATCGTGCTCCAAGAAGCCGGCCTGCCAGCGGAGATCGAGCGCGTCGACCTGCGCTCGAAGAAGACGGCAACTGGCGCGGACTACATGGCGATCAACCCCAAGGGCTACGTGCCGGCGCTGCAGCTCAGCGACGGCGAGCTGTTGACCGAGGTGACGACGATCCTGCAATACCTGGCGGATCTGGCGCCGCAATCCAAGCTGGCGCCGGCCTTTGGCACCATCGAGCGCTACCGCCTGCTCGAATGGCTCAACTTCATCGCGACCGAGGTGCACAAGGGGTTCGCGCCGACCTTCAACCCCAAGCAGCCCGAAGAGGCCAAGCAGCTCGCGGTCGAAGGACTGCAGCGCCGCTTCGACTACCTGCAGGCGCAGCTCGAAGGACACGACTTCCTGATGGGCACGACGTTTACCGTGGCGGATTGCTACCTGTTCACCACGCTGCGCTGGACCAAGTACGTGGGCATCGATCTTGAGCGCTGGCCGGTGCTGGCGGCCTACGTGGCGCGCATCGGCGCGCGGCCGTCCGTGCTGGCGGCGGTGGCGGCAGAGAAGGCGGCGCCCGCACCGTGAGCCTCGTTTGCATTCCCTGAACTGCCCAGCTAACTTGCGCCCTGCGACAGCACCGCGGCAGGGAAGGTTCGGTATGCAGGCATCCAGGTTGACCGCCGTCGTCCTCACCGCCGCGTTGCTCGGCTGCAGCTCCGCGACCATCGAGCGCAACACCGGCAACAACATCGACGGCATGATCGTCGGTGGCAACAAGGACTTCCTCTACGTCCTGCGCGACGACGACCAGATGGTCAAGGTGCGCCGGGCCAAGGTGCGCGACATCGACCACCCGGGAAATGTCTTGATGGTCATTGGCTTGCCTTTGGTCGCGCTGGGCCTCACCTACGCGATGGCCGGCGCCGCGTCCGGCCTCCCGAACGACCAACGCTCGGTCTTCTACGCCGGCGGCGCGACCTATGGCGTCATCGGCCTGGCACTCGCGATTCCCGGTTACATTTCGTGGAGTGCCTCGCGATCGGCTGCAGATCCGGAGGACAACATCGACACCAGGCCCCTGGGCAACGTGCCGGAGATGCCCGACTGGGAGACCTCCGCGGCCGAGGATGAGAAGCAGCTCCTTGGCGAGCAGAGCGCCGCACACCCGCCTGCAGCCATGCCCGTTCCGCTGACGCCGACGGATGTCGAGCCACCCGGCGCTGACACGCCTTGACGCGGCAGGCCTGGTTGGCTGCCGGACACTTGATCAGGAGGATACATGCGCACTTGGATGCTCGCATCGGCACTGCTCGCCCTGACGGCCGCGTGCACGACGGAGACCACGAGTCCCAGCCCCCTGGCTCCGACGGTGAAGCTCACGGGCACCGTCTACGGCTTCAACACGCCGGATCCGATCGTCGGCGCCAAGGTCTCGGTGGCGGAACTGCCTGATCTGGTGACGACCACCGATGCGCAGGGCGTCTACGTGCTCGCGGTTCCGGACGGCAAGCCGGTCACGCCGTTCGTGACGGCCGACACCTACCACACGATGCACCTGCAGACCTTCACCACCGCGGAAAAAGGCTTGGATCACGTCAACTTCCAGACGCCCGACAACGGCATCTTCGGCGTGCTGGCGCAGCTGGTCGGCGTCGATCCGAGCGCGCCGGTCTGCCACATCGTCAGCACGGTGAGCACCAAGGACATCCAAGGCTTGAGCTTCGCGGCGTTCACCAAGTTCGGCGCGCATGGCGTGGCCGGCGCGACGGCCAGCGCGACGCCGACGCTGCCGCCGCCGATCTACTTCAACAAGAACGTGGTGCCGGACGCCAAGCAGGTCGGCACGTCGGACGACGGCGGCGTGCTGTGGATCAACGTGCCGGCGGGCGTCTACACCATCTCGGCGACGCATCCCACGCGCAAGTTCGCTTCGTTTACGGCAACTTGTGTGGCTGGCCGCCTCGTGAACGCCAACCCGCCCTGGGGCCTGCACGAGCTGTAAGCAGCGCGGCAATGGCGAACAACATCAGCGACCACGACGACGACGGCTGCGGGCTGGCCTGACAACCACTGTCTTGCTGCGCACTTTTCGACGCAACAAGCGGCGTCGTCTCGACTGGCGTGGCATCGGGGGCGCTGAGGTCCGTGAGGACGTCGGGCTTGGGTTGCGCGCAGCCTTCGTCCGTCACGCCGTCGCAGTTGTCGTCCTTGCCGTTGCAGGTCTCTGACGGTGCAAGGCATTTGCTCCAGATGCAGCCCTTCTGGCAGGCGTGCTGGCCGATCGAGCCGCACGCCGTCAAGCACGTGGCGTCGCCGGGGAGATCCGCCGCGCACTGCCAGCCCAGGCTCGAGGGCCGCAACTGCGCGCGGCCCCAGCCGTAGATCTCGTCGGGGAAGCTCTCGCCCATCGCGATGGCGTCGTTGCGCACCATGTCCATGAGGGACAACGCGGACTTGCCCGTCGCCGCCGCATAGATGGCCAGCACGCCGGCCGCGTGCGGGCAGGCTGCCGAGGTGCCGAAGAAGGCGCCCATGCTGGTCGAAACGCCGGTTGGCGCCACGACTTCCGGCTTCTGGCGGCCATCGACGGTCGGCCCGTAGGAGCTGTAGCTCTCGATCGGCCCCGCGGCGTAGTGCTCCTGGTACACGGCGCCGACCGTCAGCACGTCATTGCACGACGCCGGGTCGTAGACGTTGCCGCTGCTGTTCCACACCGAAAACGTGCCGGAGCCGCCGCCGAGGTTGACGACGCGCAGGCGAACGCCGTCGACGACGCCGGATTTCGCTTCAATGACCAGGGCATAGCGGCCAGCAACCGCGGGGTCGAGCTGAACCGACTCGACGGGCGGCGTGTACGGCCCCTGCACGGAGCGCGAGGCGGTCACTTCCAGCCAACTGCCGTCGTCCTGCTGCCTTTGCAGCGCGAGATCGAGGTTCTGCGTGCGGTGCGCATAGTCGTCCCAGTCCAGCATGATGGAGATGGGGCCGCCGTAGTGGCTGAACGTCAAGCGCTTTTTCCCAGGCTCGACGTCCTGGCAGCCGTCCTTGTCCGCGTCCTGGAACGGCGCTGTGTAGAACAAGCCGCCGCCGTTGTTCCCCGCTGCATTGACCCACGCGACGCCCGCCGCGTGCGCCAGATCGGTCAACGCGCAAAGCGGCCCCTCGTGGCGACCAAAACTCATGCCGAACCAGCCGACCGAGTGGCTGACGATGTCGATCTTCTTGGGATTTCCGTTCGTCAGCGTCTTGATGAAGGCCTGCAGGGCGGCGAGCGATCCGGCCGTGATGGGCACGATCGCGGCGCCGGGCGCGGTGTCGGCGATGACCTCCGCGCACATCGTGCCGTGCGGCCCGGCGATTTCCGACGTGGTCCCAACCACATGCGGCAATTCACCCGCGTCGATGGAGGCTTGCCAGTGCTGGTAGTTGCTGTCGACCACCGCCACCGTCGTGCCGGTGCCATCCGCGGCAAGGCACACGGTCTCGGGGGTATGCAGCAGCGTCGCGCCTTCGCTCTGCACCTTGCCGGTCAGCGGCACGCCGCGCCAGGGCAGCTGCGCAAACGCAACTTCCGGATGCGCATCGAGAAACGCGCCGATGCGCACCAAGGGCAGCCAGACGTCCATCAGGTCGATGCCGCGCGCGCCGGGCAAGGCGTCGAAGGAGCGCAACTGCGCGTCCGTCAACGTTTCGGGCTGCACGCCTGGGCGCAGGTGCAGCTGCACCTCCAGCCGGCCGCCTGCGAAGACGGCGCGGCCGTTCTGCGCCTGGCGCGCGAACTCCGCGTTGTCCCCATGGGCTTGCGCCTCCAGCATCGCGGCCAGGTGCGCGCCGATGCGCGGATGCGCCACGTACGGACGCGCCAGCGCAAGCGCCGGCAAGAGCAGGAGAACGCCGAGCCACGGCAGCGAAGGCTTCAGGCGGGACCGCCCAGCGCGGTCTGCAGGCGCTTCTTGATCGACGACTCGAGCTTGACCGGATCGATGCCCGCCAGCTTGGCGACCATGCCCAGCTCGACGCGCACGGTGACTTCGCGCTCCGCGACCACGACGTCGCCGGACACGCCCGTGCCCTTGACCTGCGCGTTGTTGCCCTGCCAATCGAGGCGGGCGCGGTACTTGGCGAGCACTTCCTCGAACTGGCCCATGGCGGCGCGGGCACCCGATTGGCCCAAGGTGTGCGGTTGGCTGATGCGGATGGTCGGCATGGAACTCCTTGCGCCGCGGCAAGCGGGCGATGGCCGGTGACGATCGGCGCAAGTGCGGCTGCGGTCAAGGGCCATCGACAGCGCCGCGAGGCGTGTGCGAGATTCGCCGGCCATGTTGCGACCTGCGCGCGCCACCGTCATCGCCCTGTGCGTCTACCTGTTGCTCGGCATCGCCGTCCTCGGCCTGTTTCGCGGGCAGTACAACGCCGATCTGCTCAGCTACATCGGCGTCGCGCGCCGCTACCTCGCGGGCGATCTGCCAGGCGCGATCAATGGGTACTGGTCGCCGATGCTGTCCTGGCTGCTCGTGCCGCTGCTGGCACTGCACATCCCGCCGCTGCTGGCCGCCAAGCTGCTGGGCCTGGGCGCGGGCGCCGCGACCCTGCTCGCGCTGGAGCAGGTCTGCCGGCGGCTGGCTGCGCCGCAGCGGGTGATCGCCGCAGTTGCCGTGGCTTGCGTGCCCATGCTGCTGGAGTTCGCCCTGCTGGTGCCGGCCTGCGACCTGCTGGCCGCCGCCATCGTGGCCTTCTACCTGGCCCTGTCCTTGGATCCGCAACGGCTGGATCTGCGCCACGCCGCCGCGTGCGGTGCCGCGGGCGCGCTGGGCTACCTGACCAAGAACTACGTATTCGGCTTTTTCGTCTTGCATTTCGGGCTACTGCACCTGGTTCGCGTGCTGCGCCAGCCGGACCGTCGGCAGGCGTGGCTGCGGCACGGCGCTGCCGGCATGGCGACCTTCGCCGCGATCAGCGCGCTCTGGATCGTCCCGGTCAGCGTCAAGTACGGCCACGCCACCATCGGCACGGCCGGTGACTACAACCACCGCTGGCAAGGGCCCGGCCAGGGAATCGCGCCGATCTACACGCACTTGCTGGCGCCGCACGACGCGCAGGCGGCGAGCGCCTGGGAGGATCCGACCTGGCACGCCGGCCTCGTGCCGCGCTGGAGTCCGCTGGCCTCTCGCGACAACCTCCTGCATCAACTGCGGATCATCGGCCGCATGGCGCGGCGCGCGGCGGAGTTCTTCCTGGGCGCCGGTCCGGCGCTGCTGCCCACCCTGCTCGCGGCGCTGTACGTGGCATGGCGGCGGCGCGAACGTCCGCCGGCCTTGGCCGGCCTGATCTGGGCGGCGCTGGCGTACCCGCTCGGCTACCTGCCGATTGCCCTGGACGCGCGCTACATGTGGCCGACTGTCCTGGTGTTTGTCTGCATCGGCGCCGCGCTCATTCCCGTGCTGCTGCCGGCGCGGCCGCGCGTGCAGCTGGCTGCGCTGGCCCTGTTTGCCCTGAGCTTCTGGCCGTGGCCCCTGGACCACCTGGCCATCAAGCTGCACACGCAGCACGAGATTCACGAGGCCGCGGAAGGTCTTCGAGCCCGCGGCGGTCTGCACGGCAACGTCGCCTCGATCGGCAACCTGTGGCTGGAGTCCGCAGGACTTTGCTTCGATCTCGGCTGCCGCTACTTCGGCGAACCGGCGCCGGACACGCCGGTCTCGGATCTCGCGCGCCAGCTCGCCGCGCTGGACGTGCACCACCTGCTCGTGTGGCAGCTGCCGGGCCATCCGCCGCCGCCGCCATTGCCGCCGCAGTTCGTGCAGGAGGCGGTCCTGCCGGATTTGCGCGTGTATTCGGTGGGTCGCTAGGCGCCGCTAGGAGCGCCGCTCGCCGCGCAGGCTCCACGGCGTATCGAACACCGTCGGATCCCCAGCGCGTTCGGTCAGCTTGCCGTTGCGCCAGAGCCCGACGCGCTCCAGCCAGGCCTCGAACTCCGGCGCCGGCCGCAGACCGTACAGCTCGCGCACCGCGGCGTTGTCGTGAAAGCTCGTCGTCTGGTAGTTGAGCATCACGTCATCGCCCAGCGGAATGCCCATCAGGTAGTTGCAACCAGCCGAAGCCAGAAGCATTTCCAGGTTCTCCTGGTCGTCCTGGTCGGCGTCCGCGTGGTTGGTGTAGCAGGCATCGCAGCCCATCGACACGCCGCTCAGCTTGCCCATGAAGTGGTCTTCCAAGCCGGCGCGCGTGATCTGCTTGCCGTCCTGCAGGTACTCCGGTCCGATGAAGCCGACGACCGTGTTGACGATGAAGGGCGTGTAACGCCTGGCAAATCCGTAGGCGCGCGCCTCCATCGTCGTTTGATCCGTGCCGTAGTGCGCGTTGGCGGACAGCGCCGTGCCCTGCCCCGTCTCGAAATACATCACGTGCGGGCCTTGAGCGGACCCTTCGCGCTTGACGAGATCATACGCCTCGTCAATGAGTTGCACGCTGATGCCGAAGTTGCGGTTCGCCTTCTCCGTGCCCGCCAGCGACTGGAAGCACAGGTCCACCGGCGCGTGGAAGCGGCGAATCGCCTCCATCTGCACCGTCACGTGCGCCAGCACGCAGACCTGGGCCGGAATGCGGTGCTGCCGCATCAAGTCCTTGACCGCATGGAGGATTGCCGCCGTGTTCTCGACGCTCTCCGTCGACGGGTTGATGCCCAGCACCGCGTCGCCATTGCCGTAGCTGAGCCCTTCCTTGGCCGCCGCCAGGATGCCCGCGACGTTGTCGGTCGGGTGATTCGGCTGCAGCCGCGAGGAGATGCGCCCCTCCAGGCCAATCGTGTTGTTGCAGCGCCGCACCACGCGCATCTTGCGGCCCGCGGTCACGAGATCGAGCGTGGACATCAGCTTGCAGACCGCGCTGACCATCTCCGGCGTCAAACCAGGCGAGATCTGGGCGATGTCATCGCTGGAGGTGCGGCGGTCGAGGAGCCACTCGCGCAGGCCGCCGACCGTCCAGCCTTGGATGCGGCGGTAGGCGCGGGCGTCGAGGTCGTCGATGACGAGGCGGGTAATCTCATCGGTTTCATAGGGAACCGACGGCTGCTCGTAGAACGTCGACAGCTCCAGATCGGCGAGCACGCGCTTGGCCGCCACGCGTTGGCGCGTCGACTCGGCCGCGAGACCGGCACCGCGATCGCCGGACTTGGGCTCGCTGGCGCGGTTGAGCGCGTCCTTGAGGTGCGCGAACGTGAAAGTCGAACCGTGAACTGTGGCGGAGAGCTTCATCGCGCGGCGAGTTTGGCCGCGCCGCGCCGCGAGGTCAATCGCAGGGATGCCGCCGCGGAGTCCAAGAAGCACCGCGCAGCAAAACCTTGTCTGGAGTCCGCGAATTTGCCATCCTTCCACGCCGCTGGCGGCCCTGTTGCCGGCACTCGAGGTCCATGATGTCGCGCTTGCTTTCCGCCCGTTTCGCAGCCTGCCTTTGCCTGTGCGCCATGGCCGCGTGCACGACCTACTCGTCGGGCGGCCCAGGCCTCGGCTTCATCCCCGGCAACGGCGACGATTCGGCGACCGGCGATCTCAGCTCCGGCGGCGATCTGGGCGCGGACAGCCCGTCCACTGGCGCCGATGCGACGGGCAGCGACACGGAGTTCAAGGACGTGGCGGTCACCACCGTCGATGTGCCTGTCGTCGTTCAGGACATCGGCCCGACGACCGTCTGCGGCAACGGCGTCTGCGAGGCGGGCGAGACCGTGTCCTCCTGCCCGATGGACTGCAAGGCGCCGTCGTTCGTGTGCGGCAACGGCCAGTGCGAGACCGGCGAGACGCAAGCCAACTGCCCCGCCGACTGCAAGCCCGCCACCTGGGTCTGCGGCAACGGTGTGTGCGAGGCCGGCGAGACGCCGAGCAGCTGCCCGGCCGACTGCACGCCCAAGCCCGTGTGCGGCAACGGCATCTGCGAGAGCGGCGAGACGCAGGCCAGCTGCGCGGCCGATTGCACGCCCAAGCCCGTCTGCGGCAACGGCATCTGCGAGAGCGGCGAGACGGCGGGCAACTGCGCCGCCGACTGCAAGGCCAAGACCGTCTGCGGCAACGGCGTGTGCGAGTCGGGCGAGAATCCGACGTGCGCCCTGGACTGCAACGCGCAGGTCGCGGCCATGTTACCGTGCGTGAAGTCGAATTGCGGCGCGAGCCTCGCCACGTGCCTGGCCAACACCGACTGCACGATGACGCTCAACGAAGGCACGGCGTGCGCGACCAAGTGCGGCAACGACATGACTTGCTTGCAGAACTGCTTGGGCACCTTCAGCCAGAACGCCAGCGCCAAGGCCGTCGCCACCTGCGCCCTGCAGGCCGGCTGCCTGGGCGGCACGACGACCAACAAGTGCGGCAACGGCGTGTGCGACACCGGCGAGACGGCCAGCAGCTGCCCCGCGGACTGCAAGCCCGCCACCGTGTGCGGCAACGGCAAGTGCGAGACTGGCGAGACGGCCGCCAACTGCGCGGTCGATTGCGGCGTCCCCGTGTCCGGCTGCGGCAACGGCGTGTGCGACAATGGCGAGACGCCGACGTCCTGCGCCCTCGACTGCAACACGCAGATCGCGCCGATGGTGAGCTGCGTCAAGTCGACGTGCCCGACGCAGTACAGTGCGTGCATGGTCGACAGCGCGTGCGTCACGGCGGCCGACGCCGCGATGACGTGCCTGAGCAAGTGCGCAACCAGCGACATCATGTGCATGTTCAATTGCCAATCGGCTGGCGGCGCGAACACGACGTTCTCGGCGCTGACCCAATGCGGCCTGACCTGCTTCCTCGCACCCTGAGGCCGGTTGTCTGCGCGCTTCGCTTGGCGTAGACAGCCTTGCGGCGGCAGTTGCCGCGGGATGAGGCGCGCCATGGCTTTGGACAACGACAGCGACGTCCTCGTCGTCGGCGGCGGCATCAGCGGCTTGTCGATGGCGCATCTCTGCGCAGATGCGGGCCTTTCCGTGCGCCTGCTCGAAGCCGGCGACGCGCCCGGCGGCTGCCTGCACAGCGCGCAGACGCCAGGCGGCTTCTGGTTCGAGATGGGCGCGCACACCTGCTACAACTCCTACGGCGGCTTTCTGAATCTCATCGAGGCGGTCGGCTTGCAGGGCAGGCTGCTGCCGCGCGCCAAGGTGCCGTTCCGCCTGCTGGTGCAAGACGAAGTCCGCACGATCGCCAGTCAGCTGAGCTTCTGGGAGCTGGCGCGCAACGCCCCGCGCATCCTCGGCCTGAGCAAGGAAGGCCGCACCGTGCGCGAGTACTACGGCAGCCTGGTCGGGGCCGGCAACTACGAGCGCGTCTTCGGGCCGTTGCTTTCCGCTGTACCTTCGCAGAATGCGGACGAATTCCCGGCGTCGATGCTGTTCAAGAAGCGACCGCGGCGCAAGGACGTGCTGCGCAGTTTCGCCGTCGATGGCGGTCTGCAGGCCGTCGCGCTCGGACTGGCCGCCGATGCGCGCATCGACGTGGTCACCGAGGCTGCCGCGACGACGATCGCCAGGCAGGGCGCGGGCTTCCTGGCCACGTGCGCGGATGGCCGCCGGTTCTCCGCGCGGCGCATCGCGGTCGCGGTGCCGCCAGACCAGGCCGCGCCGTTGCTCGCGGAGGTCGCACCGCCGGTGGCCGCCGCCTTGCAGTCGCTCAAGACGACGGGCGTGCGCAGCTACGGCGTCGCGGTGCCCAAGAGCGCGACGCCGCTCACGCCGATGGCGGGCCTCATTCCACTCAAAGGTCCGTTCTTCTCCGCAGTCACGCGCGACACGGTGCCGGATGCGTCCTTGCGCGGCTTCGCCTTCCACTGGCCGGCGCAGACGCGCGAAGAGGACGCGCTGGCGGTCATGTGCCGGGTGCTCGGCGTGCAGCGCGCGGACTTTGCGCACCTTGCGCGCCGCGACGTCATCCTGCCCTCGCCGGTGCGCAGCCACGCGGCAGCGGTCGCGGCCATCGATGCCGGGCTGGTCGGCACGAACCTCGCCGTGACCGGCAACTACTTCGACGGCCTCGCGATTGAGGACTGCGTGCAGCGATCGCGCAGCGAAGCCGCGCGTTGGTCGACCGCGCTGACCGGCCCAGCCTGACCATTTCCTGCGAATTCCTGAAATAACAAGCTTTGCAAGGACGGCGCACGCAGACCCCAGCGCGCGCGTTCCGGCCAAGGATCATCTTGCCTTCGCCGGAATCTGTGGCTACGGTGGCCCGGCTTCGCCCGTGCAGCGTGGCAGCGTCGACTTGGCGCTACGAATGTGCGCTTCCATCCAGGTGATTGCCATGCGTGATGCCGCCAACCGCAACCTGGGCGTTGTTCGCCTGCGCTGGACTGCCCTGCTCGCCCCATGGCTGGTGCTCGTTGCGACGACCGCCTGCGGCACGTCTGCCAGCGTCGAATCCAAGGTCGATGCCGCTGCCGATGTCGGCGACGACGCAGCCGTAACGCCGAGCGACGCGGGCGACGACGCTGCGCTGCAGGACGCCAAGACGCCGGACACGGTCGGCCAGGACGTAGCGGGCAAGGACGCTGCCCTTGCCGACGGCGGTGGCGCCGACGCCAAGGCATGCGTCAAGGACGCGGATTGTCCATTGACGACGCAGGCTTGCAAGGTGGCCTGGTGCGCGCCCGGCGGCACGTGCGCGCTCAAGGACTTGGACGATGCGCTCACCTGCGATGACGGCGACCCGTGCACCGGCGACGGCAGCTGCCTGAGCGGCAAGTGCCTGCCCGGCGACGCCACCGTGTGCGACGACCAGAACCCTTGCACGACGGACAATTGCTCCAAGACCGGCGAGTGCAGCCACGCGAACAACACGGCGCCCTGCTCCGACGGGGACGTCTGCACGCAGAATGACGCTTGCGGTGGCGGCAGTTGCCAGCCGGGCGCGGCGGTCGTCTGCGAGGACGGCAACCCCTGCACCGACGACCCGTGCACGCCGGACAAGGGCTGCGACCACGTCTTCAACGCGGCGCCGTGCACCGATGGCAATGCGTGCACGCTCAGCGACACGTGCAGCGGGGGCTTGTGCTTGCCGGGCGCCGCGGAGACCTGCGACGACCAGAATCCCTGCACCGACGACCTTTGCAGCGCCACCGCTGGCTGCGCCAACAGCCCGAATACGTTGGCGTGCTCGGACGGCGACGCGTGCACCAGCGGCGATGCGTGCCAGGGCGGCGTGTGCGTGCCGGGCGCCAAGACGTCCTGCGACGACGGCAACCCGTGCACCAAGGAGAGCTGCGACTCGGCCACCGGCTGCGGCAGCCAGACCGACGACACGGCGGCGTGCAGCGACGACAACGGCTGCACCGTAGGCGATGCGTGCAAGGGCGGCGTGTGCAAGTCGGGCAAGGAAAAGTCCTGCGATGACGGGAATGTGTGCACGACCGACTCCTGCGATCCCAAGACCGGCTGCGTGAGCACGGCCAACGCCGAGGCGTGCGACGACGGCAGCTACTGCACCGTTGGCGACGCTTGCGCGGACGGCAACTGCACGTATGCCTTCCCGCTGGCGTGTTCGGACGGCAATCCGTGCACGGACGACGCCTGCGACGCATTCCTGGGCTGCGTGTTCACGAACAACACGCTGGCGTGCGACGACTACAACAACTGCACCAAGCAGGACACGTGCGCGGACGGCCTGTGCACGGCGCTCGTGCCGAGCAACTGCGACGACGGCAACCCGTGCACAACGGAAAGCTGTGATCCCATCACCGGTTGCACCAAGGCGAACAACACCGCGCCGTGCAGCGACGGCGACGTGTGCACCAGCCAGGACGCGTGCAAGGACGGCGCGTGCGTGCCTGGCGCGGCGCTCGCGTGCAGCGATGGCAACCCGTGCACGGACGACAAGTGCGACAGCAAGAAAGGCTGCTTGTTCACGCACAACGTGGCGCCTTGCAGCGACGGCAACGGCTGCACGAGCGGCGACGCGTGCCTGAACGGTGCGTGCCTGCCGGGCGCGGCGACTTCCTGTGATGACGCCAACTTGTGCACGACGGACTCCTGCGATCCGAAGGCCGGCTGCGTGCACGCCAGCAACACGCAGCCGTGCTACGACGGCAACGCGTGCACCAGCGGCGAGAAGTGCAAGGGCGGCGCGTGCTTGGGCGGCAACAGCCACTTGTGCAGCGACGGCAACCCGTGCACCGACGACGCCTGCGACCCGGCGGGCGGCTGCCTGTTCGTCAAGAACACGCTGCCCTGCTCCGACGGCAACACGTGCACGGAGAACGACGCGTGCAAGGACGGCGTCTGCATGCCCGGCAGCGCCAAGAACTGCGACGACGGCAACTTGTGCACGACCGATTTGTGCGGCGGCACGACGAGTTGCCAGCACGCGCCCAACACGCTGCCTTGCGACGACGGCAACGCATGCACGCAGAAGGACGTTTGCGCCGCGAATGCGTGCAAGGGCGGCAGCGCGCTCGTGTGCGACGACGGCAATCCGTGCACGGACGACAAGTGCGACACGGTGCTCGGCTGCGTCTTCACCAACAACACGGCGACTTGCACGGACGGCAACGTGTGCACGGTCGGCGACGCGTGCGCGAGCGGCGCTTGCGTGCCGGGTGCCGCCAAGGTGTGCGACGACGTGAACGTGTGCACGGACGACAGCTGCGACGCGAAGCTGGGTTGCCAGCAGAAGGCGAACGCCGCGCCGTGCTCGGACAACGACGCCTGCACCAGCGGCGATGTGTGCAAGAACAGTACGTGTTCGGCGGGAAGCGCCGTGGTGTGCTCCGACGGCAATCCGTGCACGGACGACGCCTGCGACAAGGTCAAGGGCTGCGAATCGACGGCGAATACCGCGGCCTGCTCCGACGGCAACGTCTGCACGGCGGGCGATGCGTGCAAGGGCGGCGCCTGCCTGCCGGGCGCGACAACGACGTGCAATGACGAGAATTCGTGCACGACGGACGCTTGCGACCCCAAGACCGGCTGCAGCAACGTCGCGAATGCCCTGGCCTGCGACGATGGCGATGCCTGCACGACGTTCGATGCGTGCCAGGGCGGCGCCTGCAAGGGCGGCGCAGCGGCGGCGTGCGACGACGGAAACCCTTGCACGACAGATGCTTGTGCAAAGGCCACGGGCTGTTCGCACACGGCGAACACGGGCGAGTGCTCCGATGGCAATGCGTGCAGCGTCGGCGACGCGTGCAGCGGCGGCAGCTGCCTGCCCGGCACCGCGACGACGTGCAACGACGACAACCTGTGCACGACCGACAGCTGCAACCCGAAGACCGGCTGCTCCAACACCATGAATACCCTGCCTTGCGACGACGGCAGCGTCTGCACGACGTTCGACGCGTGCAAGAGCGGCGCCTGCGTCGGCGGCAAGGCGCTCAAGTGCGCCGACGGCAATCCGTGCACGGACGACGCGTGCGATGCGATCGAGGGATGTCTCTTTGTCGACAACACCTTGCCGTGCAATGACAACAACAGCTGCACCACCGGTGACACGTGCAAGAACGGCGTGTGCACGCCGAGCGCGCCCAGCAATTGCGACGACAAGAACCCTTGCACGACCGAGACTTGCGATCCGAGCGGCGGCTGCAGCAGCGCCAACAACACGGAGCCTTGCAGCGACGGCACCGTCTGCACCGACGGCGACGCGTGCGCGAACGGCGGCTGCGTGCCCGGCAACGCAATCGTGTGCGACGACGGCAACTTGTGCACGGACGATGCGTGCGACGCGCAGAAGGGCTGCCAGTTCAGCGCCAACACGGCGGCCTGCACGGACAACAACGCTTGCACGAACGGCGACTTGTGCGCCGCTGGCCAGTGCGTGCCGGGCGCCGCGCTGGGCTGCGACGACGGCAACGCTTGCACCACGGACCTGTGCGACCCGGC
>CAIXAA010000094.1 GCA_903917305.1 uncultured Myxococcales bacterium
GGAACATGACGCCGCAGTCGAGCAGCAGGAAGTCCTCGCCGCAGCCGAGCAGCATGGCGTTCATGCCGATGCGGCCGACGCCGCCGAGCGGGAGGAGGGTGAGAGCGGCGGGTTTGACGGTCTTTTTCAAAGTGTGGGCCTTGGGTTGTTCTTGAGGTGGTCGGCGCAGTTCGTTCGGTGGGCGCTTCGCCAGGGCCATCCGGCGGTTGCCATCCGGCGGTTGCCATCCGGCGGTTGCCATCCGGCGGTCGGCCATCCGCCGGTTGAAAACCGACGGCTGGGATCAGGAAAGTCTGCTGAAGCAGACTCGAATGAGCCGTCTTCAGACGGCTTTGTTGCCGTAGCCGTCGGATTTCATCCGGCGGATACGCGGGCTGACGGCCCAACTCCGGTCCCGGCTCGGGTCCCGGCTCCGGTTCCGGCTCGGGTTCCGGCCCCGGCTTCAGCGGCTAAGCCAGCCACTTCACCGAACAGCCTTCGACGCTCGCCTCGGCCGTTTGCGGTTGGCGTCCTTCTAGCACGGCCACGAGCGCCTCGCGCAGCAAATTCGCTCCGCCCGCGGCCGGATTGCTGTGCGACGCGTCCAGCCGGCCGTGGTAGGCGACGCGGTGCTGCGCGTCCAGCACGAAGAACTCCGGCGTGACCTGCGCGCCCCAGGCGTGAGCGACTTCTTGCGTGGGATCATGCAGGTAGACGTACGGCAGGCCCTTGCGCTCGCGCTCGGTCATGCGCGCGAAAGAGTCGTCCGGGTAGCGCGCCGCGTCGTTGGCGTTGATGCCGAACCACGCGACGCGCCCCGCGAACTCCGTGGCGAGCGCCTGGACGCGACCTTCCCAGCCGATGACGTACGGGCAGTGGTTGCAGGTGAAGAACACGACGGCCGGACCGGGATGGTCCGACAGGCGCACTTCGCCGCCGCGGGTCCAGCGCAGACAGAAGTCGGGCGCGGGGCTGCCGATGGCCAGGGACTTGGTGAAATCGCTTGTGATCATTCTCTACTTCTTCAACAAGATGGCCATGCCCTGACCGCCGCCGATGCACGCGCTGCCGATGGCGTAGCCGCTGCCGCGCTTGGCCAATTCGAGCGCCAGGTGCAGCGTGATGCGCGTGCCCGAAGCGCCCAGCGGGTGACCGAGCGCGACCGCGCCGCCGTGGATGTTGGACTTGGCGCGATCGAGGCCAAGCTCCTTCTCCACGCCGAGATACTGCGCCGCAAAGGCCTCGTTGATGTCGAAGACGTCGATCTGCTCAATCGTCATGCCCGTATCGGCCAGCACCTTGCGGATCGCCGGCACCGGGCCGATGCCCATCATGGTCGGATCGCAACCCACCGCCGCGCTCGCCACGAAGGTCGCCAGCACCGGCCAGCCTTCCTTCTTGGCGCGCTCGGCCGTCGTCACGATGATCGCCGCGGCGCCATCGACGATGCCCGAAGCATTGCCGGCGGTGACCATGCCGTCCTTCTCGAACACGGCCTTGAGCTTCTGCAGACCTTCCATGGTCGTGTCGGGCTTGGGGTGCTCGTCCTTCTTGATCTCGACCGGACCCTTGCGCGTCTGCACCGTGATGGGCGCGATTTCCGCGTCATAGACGCCTGCCGCCAGCGCGGCCGTGTAGCGCTGCTGCGACATGAGCGCGAGGTCATCGCAGTCCTGGCGCGTGATGTTCCAGGTGCGGCCGACCTTCTCCGCCGTATTGGCCATCGCCATGCCGGTCATGGTGTCCGTCAGCGAGGACCACAGCGAGTCCTCCATCTTCGGCGCCTGGCCGAGCGGGAAGCCCCAGCGCGCGCCGCGCACGATGTGCGGGGCCTGCGACATGCTCTCCGTGCCGCCCGCGAGGCAGACTTCCGCTTCGCCCAGCTCGATGGCGGCGGCGGCCTGCGCGATGGCCTCGAAGCCGGAACCGCACAGGCGATTGAGCGTGAGTGCGGGCACCTGCTCGCCGGCGCCAGACTTGAGCGCGATGTGGCGCGCGAGGTAGATGGCGTCCTGCTGGGTCTGGCAGACGTTGCCGAAGAACGCGGCATCGATGACGGCGCCGGTCGCGCCGATGGACTCGAGCGCGGCCTTGCTGCAGGCGACGGCGAGGTCGGTGGCGGTGATGTCCTTCAAGGATCCGCCGAAAGAACCGAAAGCGGTGCGCTTGCCGGCGACGAGGACGATGTGCTTGGTGGGCTTCATGGGTCAGGCTCCTACGAGGCAGGGTGGCGCGACCGGGGAGGGACGGCTGGAAGCGCCGGGTCTCGGGGGTCGCAGGCGCGCGAAAGTCTATACCTGGGTCGGGGGGATGTCGACCCAGGCGGGCTCCTTGCTCTTGGCGCGTAGTGGTGTGGACCGTGGAGCTTGGGTTGGCTGGTTTTCTTTGCTGAGCTTCCTTTGCGGTTGGGTCATCTGGGAGAAACCAGCTCCTCGGGGGCGTGCCGCCCCCGCCCAC
>CAIXAA010000095.1 GCA_903917305.1 uncultured Myxococcales bacterium
CGGCTGCTGGTGCTGGCGGAGCCTGGCCTGCGACCGCCGTCGGCGGCGCTGATGCCGCAGGAACTTCCGGTGCCGCTGGCGGTGCTTCGGGCGTCGGCTTCGCAGCCGCCAATTGCTTCTCAATCTCGGCGCGATCGACAACCCTCACTTCATAACCCGCGCCGGTCTTCTTGGTCAGGTCCGCGACAAAGAGCCAGGGGCCTTGCAGATTCGGATCTTCCGGCGCAACCAGCACTTGCCCACGAGCGCCTTCCGGCACTTCGGTGGGCGTCTTGGCCGCGACCAGTTCGCCTGCTGCCGCGGAGAAATAGCGCAGCACGTAGGGGCCACCGCTGTCCGTCACCACCGGTGCCTTGGGCAACGCGACCGGTGCAGCCTGCTCTTCAACCGCCTCCGGTGACTTGCCGCACGACGCAATGGCCAGCGCGCACAGGGACGAACTCAGGAACCGCCTCACTTCACACCTCCAGCCAGCAACTGCTCGACTTCGTAGCGGAATGCCGGCGTACGCGCCGCCAACTCGGACAGCTTACTCGAAATCCCGGGCTCCTGCGCAACGAGTGCGAGCGCCCGGACCACCGCCAATTGCACGACCGGCGACCCATCGTGCAGCGCCGCGACGAGCGCCGCCTTCACCTCCGGGACACGCACAGCCGACACGAGCGCGCGCGCTGCTTCTGCCCGCAACAACTCCGTACCGCGGGTCAAATCTTCCAATAGCGCCGAGCGCACCGTCTCATCACCCGAACGTCCCAGTGCCAGCCGCGCCGTCGTCGCCAGTCCTTCATCGCCATTGGCCGCGGCCAGACGCAGCGCCGCGCGGATGTCCCCATTCGGCACCTTCGCACTCACCGCCGCAAGACCGTCGATCGCCGCCATCTTTTGACCCGTCGTCGTCGTTTCACTGGCCAGCGCTGCGAGCAGCGGCTTGACTGCCTCCGCCTGAACCGGCGCGTCCGCCGCCGCGAGCCGCTCCACCAGCAGCGACCGCGTCACGCGTTCGTCAGTCGTCAGCAGGCCGAAGCACGTGCCCAGCGTGCAGACGGCGCGCACGGGCCCCTCCTGACAGTCGCGGTCATTCCGGCAGGTCTTCGTCGGCCCGAGGCCATGCAGCAGCGCATCGGCTTCCAAGGGGTAGTCGCGCACCGCCACAGGCGCGGGCGCAGGCGCGCAGCCGGCAAGCAGCACGATCACCAGCAGCCATGGCAGAACCGGAGTGGGCACGCGCTATTCATCCCTGGCTTGGCTCGGAGCCATATTGCTTGTGTCGCCGCGAGTCGGCCCGCAGAGACGCGAGCTTGGCGACCCAGCCAGCAGCCTAAACATGCCTACCGTAAAACAGCAATTGATCTCGGGTCTTGGCAGGCATCTTTAGCCACCCAACAGGGTGAGCGCGGCCGAGACCCGCACGCGCTCATCGGTGTCGTCGAGGAACTTGCCAAGCAGTTCGAGCGCTTCCTTGTCGCCCTTCAATTTGCCCAGCATCCGAATCGCCGCCACGCGCGAACGCGGTCCCGAGGACAGCGCCAGCGACTTGATTTCCGGTGCAACTTTCTTGCCTTCCAAGGCAAACAGCGCCGTCAGCATGC
>CAIXAA010000096.1 GCA_903917305.1 uncultured Myxococcales bacterium
GACGTGGAAGCACGTGCCGCGTCCAGATTCACTGTCCACCGTGATGGTGCCCTGGTGCTCCGTGACGATGCGGTGGCAGATGGACAAGCCGAGACCGGTCCCGAAGCCGATCGGTTTGGTCGTGAAGAACGGCGTGAACAAGCGCTTTTGCACTTCGGGCGTCATGCCGCTGCCGGTGTCCTCGATGTCGACCTGGATCGCGTCGTTCGCCACCTTGCAGCAGGTGACGCGGATCTCGTTGCGGCTAGCCTTGCCTTCCTCGATCGCCTGGGCGGCGTTGACCAGCAGGTTGAGGAACACCTGGCCCAGCCGCGACGCGTTGCCGAGCACGGGCGGCAAGTCATCGTAATGCGTCACCAAAGTCGCGCGGTGGCGGATCTCGTTCCACGCCAGGCGCACCGTCGACTCGAGCACGCTGCGCACGTCGACATGCTCGCGCACCTCCTCGGTTCCGCGGGAAAACAGCTTCAAATCCTTGACGATCTGGCTGACGCGGATCGCGGCCGTGCTCGTGTCGCCCAGCTCCTCGCCCAGCAGGCGCAGCGCCGGAGTCGGCCCAGACCTCAGCAGCTCGCGGACCTGATCCGCCGCGAGCTCGACATTGGCGACCACGACGGCCAGCGGATTGTTGATTTCGTGCGCCACGCCAGCGGCCAGCATGCCCACCGACGCGAGCCGATCCGACGCGAGCAATTGGCTTTGGATCTGCTTGCGTTCCGTCGTGTCGCGCGCGATGCACAGCAGGGCCGGCTCGCCCTCGAACTCGATGGCCACCGGCGCCGAGAACTCCAACGTCAGCGGCTCCCCGTCGGTGCGCAGCATCCGCGCCTCGGTCGGTCGACTGCCAAGGTTCGTGGCTTGCAGCAACGGCCGGTCTTCGGCGTGCGTGAAGTCGAGCAGCGACTGGCCGATGAATTCCGCAGGCGAATCGCGACCCAGGCAGTGCACCAGCGCCGTGTTGACGTAGACGATGCGTGGGCCGCGCCGCAGCAGGATGGCGTCCGGGGCGCGCTCGATGAGCTCGCGAAAGTTGCGCTCCGACGCGGAGATGCGCGCAAACGCCATCGTCAGCGCCACCGATTGGCTGATCTGCGCACCGACGGAGCGGGCCAGCGACAAGGTGTCGGACGGCCCGCTGTCGGCATCGCGCGAACCCATGAAGAGCGCACCGATCGCGTTGGGACCCACCGCCAGCGGCACCACGAGCGCGGAGCTGACCCCGGCCAGGTCCAGCACGGCCTTGGCCTCGCCCTGATCCACGGACGGCGACGGCAGGGAGACGGCGACCTCCGATTCCGCCAGCTTGTGCAGCAACTCCGGGTGGCCAAAGAAGGATTCCACGGCGTCCTTCTGCGCCGCACCAAAGCCGATGACGTGGTACGGCACCATGCGCCCGCCGCTCTCCGCGAGGTAGAGCACGCCGCGCGAGATGCCGGCCGCATCCAGGCACACGGCGAGCACGTCGCTCAGCGTCGCTTCGACCGTGTCGCGCTCCCCGATGGCATCGGCCGTGCCGCGCAGCAGCGACAGCTCCGCGCCCTGCAAGCGGCTGCGGCGGTGCAGGTTGGCGTTCTCCGCGGCCAGGCGCTCCAGCTGCGCCACGACGCGCAGCGCGTGCTCGCCGCGCAGGACGCCCACCGATTCGCCCGGCTGCGGCGGGGCGCCTGCGACAATGGCGTCCGCCACCATCTGGCCCAGCGTCGTCGGGTCCGGCGTTCGCTCGACCAGCGCGCTGGCACCGACGCGCGCCGCCAGCTCGCGATCCTCCGGCTCGAAGTGATGCGCCGTGACGAGCACGACCACGACGCCCGCCAATTGCGGATTGCGGCGCACCGTCAGGCACAGCTCGAAGCCGTCCATGCCGGGCATCAGCACATCGCTGACAATCGCGTCGGGCGGGTTCGCCGTGGCGCGCTCCACTGCTGCCTCGCCCAAATGCGCAGATTCAGTGCGAAATCCCATCGCGCGCAGCTGCAGCTCGCGCAGCTTGAGCTGCACCGGGTCGTCGTCCACGACCAGCAGCCGCCGTCCCTTGCCGATGTCCTCCGGTGCCGAGCGAAACTCCGGCAGGTAGCGCTGGATGGTCTCGATGAGGCGCGACGGCTCCACCGGCTTGATCAGGTACGCCGTGAAGCCGGCGCCCGCCGTCTGCGCCTGTTCCAGCCCGGCAAGGTCGCCGGACAGCGCGATCATCGGCACATCGAGCCCGTTCGGCAGGGCGCGCAGCTGGCGTACGAGGTCGATGCCTTCGATGTCGGGCAGCCGCAGATCCTGCAAGACCAGGTCCGGCTTGGCGCTTTGCAGGTGGGCAAGCGCCTCGGCGCCCGTCGCCGCCTCGAGGACGGCATGGCGCTCCGCCTGCAGCGCCAGCCGCAACAGCTTGCGCGTGATGGGGTTGTCTTCGATGACGAGCACAAGCGCACGGCGGCTCACTGCGACCTCCCTGCCAGCGGTCCTCGCGCCAGCCACTCCGCCACCTGCCCGGGCAGCTTGCCGACGTCGATCGGCTTGGCGACATAGGCATCACAGCCTGCAGCCAGCGCTTTTTCTTCGTCGCCCTTCATGGCGTACGCTGTCAGCGCGACGATGACCACGCCGCGCCATTGCGGATCCGCCTTCAACTGCCGCGTCAGCTCCAGCCCATCCATCCCCGGCAACTGCACGTCCATCAGGATCAGCCGCGGCGTGAACGTCTGCAGCGTCGCCAGCGCCTGTTCGGCATCCTGCGCCGTGCGCACCTCGAAGCCTTCGGCCAGCAGCAGCACGCGCGCCAGCTTGAGGTTCGCCGGATTGTCATCGACGACGAGGATCGGCTCACCCGCCATGACGCACCTCCCGACCGCGACGCAGCGTGGGTAGAAGCCTTCGTAATTCCTTGATGATCTGCGTCGCCCCGCTGCCTGTCTTCTGGACCACCGCCTGCGCGTCCTCGAGCAGGACCTGCCTCTCCTGCGCCGTCATGTCCGCGACAGTCCACATGATCACAGGCAGATCGCGCGATTCCGGCAGCGCGCGCAGCTGCCGAAGCACCTCGCGACCGTCCATCCCCGGCATCAGCAGGTCGATGACCGCCGCTGCTGGCTTCACCTCCGCCAGCGCGCCAAGAAACGCCTCGCCCGTCGCCATCGCGATGGCCTCGTAGCCCGCCTGCGTCAGCGTCGTCGCCGCCAGCTTGCGCGTCGTCGCGTCGTCATCCACAAGCAGAACCTTGGGATGCACGCGGTGCATGACGCCCGCCCGCTCCAGCGCCGCCAGGACGTCGTGCTCCGACACCGGCTTGGCGAGCAGATCGCTGACGCGTCCAGCGACAATCTTGTCCGCGTCCGGAATCACCGTGATGACGACCACCGGCGTCTGCCGGTTTGCGCCGGTCGAGCGGATCTGCTCCAGCACCTGCCACCCGCCCATGTCCGGCAGCAGCATGTCCAGCGTGATGGCATCGAACGTGCGGCGCCGCCCCAGCTCGATGGCCTGCGCCCCGGTCGCCGCCATCCACACGA
>CAIXAA010000097.1 GCA_903917305.1 uncultured Myxococcales bacterium
TCCATCGAGGCGCTGTAGGTGCCGTTGCCGACGACGGAAGCCACGGAAGCGGGGGGGAAACCGCTCGGCATCGGCGGCGAGACCTGCTGCACCACCTGCGAGTTCGTCACGGTCGTGGTCTGGACGAAGTGGTGCGCATAGGCAAGGTCGAGCCAGGCGCCGAAGATCTGGACGGAAGCGCCCAGGCTGACGGCGTCGCGCGCCCAGTTGCCAAAGTCGACGCTCTGGTACGCCTGCGGCACCGCGGTCGTCTCGTGCAGGTAGCCGCCGCGCACGGTCAAGCGCTCCGGCAGCAGCGCGTAGTCGGCGCCGACGCGGCCGCTGATCGTGTCCTGGAAGTGGTGCTGGAAGATGATGTTCGGCACCGAAGCCTGCTCCGTGATATTGCCTTTGTCATCATGCGCTTGGACGGTGATGCCGTGCGTGTGGATCTCGATCGTCTGCAGCTCCGACCAGCGCTCGTACACGGCGTCCACCTCCATCTTGAGGCGCGGCGAGGGGTTGTATTGGATGCCCAAGCGCACGGTCGAGGCCAGGCTCAGCAGCAGATCCGCCTTGTTGCCGTTGGTGCTGATCAGCGCGTCCTTGGCGGTCTGCGGCGCGTTCATCGTCATCGTGCCCGGCGCATTGAACGAGATCTTCGGGCGGTACGAGAGGCCGACCGCCCAGTCCTTGTGCGGCAGCACGGTCAGGCCGACGACCATGGCCGGCGTGAAGTCGCTCGTGCCTTCGAAGACGGCGGTCGTGTCGAACGTGGTGTTGTTGATGTTCGTGGACTTGCCGGGGCCGCTCCACACCGCTTGCGCGAACTTCGCATTGCCCTTGACCAATTGGCCGGTGATGCCCACGCGCAGCCAATCGCTGTAGCCCGCGGCCACGGCGGCCGAGTAGTAGCCGATGAAGTAGTCCGTCGACGTGATCGCGTAGCGCTGCGCCCCGTTCTCCGGGAATTGCGTCTTGCCGATGGAGCTGGGGCCGGTGGCGCCGATCGCGAACGTCAGCTCCGACAGCGGTCCGACTTCGCCCAGGCCATAGGACAGCGCGCCGCTGGGCCCGAGAAACGGGGCCGCCGTGTTCGAGACGATGGCGGCGTGCGGCTGCGAAGAAGCGAACGTCAGCCCCTGGTGCGACAAGCGCGCGTCCATGGTCAGGCGCAGGCCGCGCTGCTGGGCGAGGCCCGCGGGGTTGTATTGAAAAGCCAAGCCATCATCCGGATTTGCAGCATCCGCGCCACCGCGTCCGATGGCGATCGTGCCATTGTCCGGGTACTCGATGCCGGCGGCGTACGCGGCGCGAGAGGCGGGCAGGGTGGCGCTGGCAGCGCAAAGAAGGGCGAGAACGACACGGCTCAGGCTACGCATGGCGGGCTCCGGGCGGCGAGGGTGGAGGGGTGCCGACGGCCCAGGCGGCCGGCATGACGGGCATCGTAGACGCGCAAGTCCCGGACTGCAAAATTCTTTGGCAACAACTGCGGCCGCGCTTTGTGAAGGACCAACGGAATGCTTGCCGATACCGGCCCCTCGGCGCTAGGCTCTCCCCTGTAGCCGCGCGTGCGTCCCGAGGTCTGCCCATGTACGACACCATCCAGGACATGAACCCGCCGACGCAGCTCACGTCTGTCCCGGTGCTGGCGCCGCCCTCGATCGCGCGCCCGCACGTGCTGCAGCCCGTGAGCGGCCCGCTGCTGCCGATGCTCATCGAGCTGCGCGAAGAGGCGCTCATCATCGGTCGCTCCAACGAGACCGACATCCAGATCCCGTCGTCCACGCTGTCGCGCCAGCACGTGCGGTTGGAGCGGCGCCACGACGGCTACCGCGCGGTCGATCTCGACAGCGCCAACGGCATCTACTTGAACGGCATTCGTGTCCACTCCGCGGTCCTGCGCGACGGCGACATCCTGCAACTCGGCGACGCCGTCTTCATGTACCACGAGGGGCGCTGATGCCACTCTTTGTCCGTTTCTGGGGAACGCGCGGCTCGATTCCCACGCCCGGCCGCACCACGCAGCGCTTCGGCGGCAACACATCGTGCATCGAAGTGCGCGCGGATGAGACGCTTTTCATCCTCGATGGCGGCTCCGGCATGCGCGAGCTGGGCATCGACCTGCTCTCCCGCGGCGATGCGCCGATTGTCGCGCACCTGCTGTTCAGCCACATGCACTGGGACCACATCCAGGGCTTTCCGTTCTTCCTGCCCGCCTACCAGCCGCAGAACCGCTGCGTCATCTACGGCGCCAAGCAGGACGACACGCGCTTTCACCACCTGCTGTCGGGCCAGATGCGCAGCGCGTATTTCCCGGTTTCGTTCACCGAGTTGAAGGCCAACATCCTGGCCGCCAGCATGGAGGCGGGGGAGGTCGAGATCGAGGGCGTGCGCGTCCGCTGCCTGGAGCAGCCGCATCCGGGCGTCAGCTACGCGTATTCCTTGGAGAAGGGCGGCAAGAAGATCGTCTACGCCACGGACAGCGAGCTCGACATGCTGCTGCCGGACGGCGAGCTGGTGGAGCACAATCCGCAGGCCATGCGCAGACTTCCGGACAACCTGGTGGAGTTCATCGAAGGCGCCGACCTCCTCATCGCCGACGGCCAGTACACGGACGAGGAGTATCCGCGGCACCGCGGCTGGGGCCATCCGCGTGCCACGACGGTCGTCGACCTCGCCGTGCA
>CAIXAA010000098.1 GCA_903917305.1 uncultured Myxococcales bacterium
CACGCCGCCGCCGACGCAACGGGCCGACATCGCGCTGCAGCGGGCGAACACCATGCTGGCCTTGGGGCTGCCGGACGAGGCGGCGCGCGCTGCGGAGGCGGCGGTGCTGGCGCAGCCGGGCGATTGCGCGGTGTGCGAGAGCGCGCTGACGCTGGGCCTCGACAGCCTGAACCGCAACCTGTTGCGGCGCCTGCTGCTTGCCGCGCCGACCTGCCCGCACAAGGCGCTGACGCTGGCGCAGGCGCAGGCGATCGTCGGCCAGCAGCCGGCCGCGGTGGCGACGTGGGGTGCGGCGCTGGCGGAACCGGCGCTGGCGCTGGAGGCGGCGCGCCGGCTGCAGACCGTGCAGGATACCGATCCGACGACGCAAACGCCGCCGCTGCCGCCCTGGACGCAGGATCGTTCGACAACGCTGTGGCACGAGGCGCAGCACGCCGAGGTGCGCCGCGATGCCCAGGCCGTGCAGCGCGCGCTGGCGGATCTGCTGACCGGCCCCGGCATCGCCTTGGAGGCGCGCCAGAAGGCGCTGCAGGCCGGTGCGCGGCCACCGTGGCAGCCGTACCTGCGCTCCGGCGAGGAGCTGGCGGCGGCGCCGGACGATGCGCAACTGGTGCAGGGCGCGGGCTCGGTCTACCTGCTCGACCAGGAGATTCTCGTGCTGTTGCCGGGGGGTGGCGCGCTGCGGCGCGTGCACCAGGTCGTGCGCGTCCTCAACGAAGCGGCGGCGGAGGCGGTCGGCGAAGTGCGCGTGGCGGAAGGCGCGGATCTCGAGTTTGCCCGCACGCTGCTGCCGGACGGCACGATCGTGCTGCCGGCCGAGACCGCGGACAAGGAGACGATCTCGCTGCGCGCCGTGTCGCGGGGCTGCGCCGTCGAGTACGCGCAGACGGTCTACATCGCGCCCGAGGATCCGGCGACCGGCGCGACGCGGCTGGGTCCGTTCCTGCTGCAAGCCAGCGACGGTCCGGTGTCGCTCGCGGAAGTCATCGTGCTCGTTCCGAAATCCGTCCAGGCCGTGCTGACGCCCTCGCCGCTGCTGCCAGCGCCGGAGGTGCGCACGCAAGGCGATTTCACCGTCCACATCTACCGCCGCAGCGCCCTGCCGCGCTTTCGCACCGAGCCGCGCGCGGTGCGGCAGGAGCTGTCCCTGCCTTCGCTGCGCATCACCGCGCAGGCGACGCTGGCGGCGGTGATCGAACCGTGGAACGAGACCCTGGCGTCGTTCGTGGAGCTGCGCGACGAGGAGCTGGAGCGCTGGCTCGCCGTCGCCCGCGCCTTGCCGCCGGGCGTGGAGCGCTGGCACAAGCTCGCGGCGCGCCTGGCCAAAGTCGTGCAGAACAGCCAGGACGGCGTGCAGCCGGGCCGCCCGGACTCCGCGCTGGCGCAGCAGAAGGGCGATCGCGCGGCGGTGCTCTACACGCTGGCGCGCAAGCTCGGCGAGGACGCCTGCCTCGTGCGCGTGCTGCCGCTCGGGCGCGGGCCGGCGAGCGAGCCGCCGGATCCGGAGGAATACGGTTTGGAAGTCCTGCGCTTGCGCCTAGGTTCCCAGGAGCTTTGGTACGATCCGGCGCTCGAAGGCGGCCTGCTGGGTCACCTGCGCGCGGGGCTGCGCGGCCGCCAGGGCCTGCTCGTGGGCTGCGCGCACCCGCCGGCGGATCCGCGCGTGACGCTGCCGCAGCTGGGCAAGGATGCCGACAAGCGGCGCGTCACCGTGCAGCTGGAGTGGTTCGAGGATGGCCGCGTGACCGGGCATGTGCAGGATATCCTGTCGGGATCGCTCGCGACGCTGGTGCGCAGCTACCTGCGCGACGCCACCGACGCGTCGCGCACGGAGCTGCTGCAGCAGGTGACCGGCACCAGCTTCGGCAGCCTGACGGTGACCTACGAAGGCGCCGACGGTGCCGACGACGGGCCGCTGACGCTGCGCTACGCGGTGACGGGCGCCGCCGATCCGACGCGCAAGTCCGTGCTGGACCTCAGTCTTTACCCCGATCAGCTCGGCCAGACCTACGCCGGCCTGCCGCAGCGCCGCACGCGCCTGCTGTTCAGCCACGCCATCGACACCGAGATGCGCTGGACGATCCACAGCAACGGCAAGCCCTTCGTCGCCGCGCCTGGGGAGGTGAAGGTCGATCAAGCGGTCGTGCACTTTCGCCGCACTGCCAGCGTCAGCGGACCTTCGGCCA
>CAIXAA010000099.1 GCA_903917305.1 uncultured Myxococcales bacterium
CGGCACGGGCAGCGCGGCGCTGAACACCGCGGACGCGAACTTGGTCTCGCCGGCCACGACGCCCGGATCCAGCTCGACCTCGACCTTGAAGTCCAAGGACTTGCCCACTTCCTCGGGCTCCTGGTGCGTGAACTCGATGGCCAGGCCACCGGTCAGCTCGCCCATGGTCGACGCGACCGCGCCGAGGAGGTTTTCCTCTTTGTCGACAAGCCGGTACGTGCCGCCGGTGCGCTCGGCCAGGACGCGCAGCCGCTCCAGCTCGTAGCCGGCGCCGAGCGTGCCCAGACCCACCGAAAACACGCGGATCCCGGCCGCGCGCGCCGTGCCGATCCACGTCTCCGCGCGCTGGCGGAACTGCTGCTGCTGCGTCAGCAGGCGCTGCTTCAGGAACTCGTCCAGGCACGCCTTGCGCTGGGGACCATCGAGCGCCTTGCACTTGGCGGGCGGCGATGCGCGGCACAAGTCGAGGTCGTGCAGGTAGCCGTCGCGGCCGTCGCTGAGCAGGACGATCGCCTTGCGCGCCGCGGGTTTGCCGTCTTGGAGCAGGAGCCGCAGCGCCTCGTCGAAGGCGCTGGTCTCGAAGTCGACGCCTTCGCCCTTGGCGCGCAGCTCGTCGCGCTGGGTGGCGCGGCGCGTGGCGTTGCCGCCCTCGAACTCCCCAAAACCCTTGAGGGCTTCCGGTGGCGGCGCGCAGTAGCGCGAGTGGTCCCAGAATGGCGTGCCGAGGTTGAACAGGCGCGGGAAGTAGCCTTCGAAGGCCGTCTGCTGGCCCTTGACGACCTCGACGATGGACTTGCCGTTGCCGGTGAGGCCGCAGAGGTCCGTGCCGGGAGGCGGCGCGGGATGCTCCTTGTCGGCCGGCCCCGCGCCCGTCACTTCGCCGCCGGACAGCGCCTCGGCGCGCGCAACGGCGCACAACTTGCGGGATTCTTCGATGTCGGTCAGCTCCCCGGCGCGGCCCTTCAAGCCGGCAAAGCGGTAGAGCCGGTCGCCGTACCACAGGACGTTGGCGCGGTCGGTCTTGCCGAGCGGCTTGAAGGCGGCGACGACGGCTTCCTTCACGCGGCGGCCGAGGCTGCCGCGGCGCAGCGCGTCGTCCTGGTAGCCGGCGACGACGAAGACGACGTCCGTGGCGAGGCCCGTCTTGTCAAAACCGAGCAGCTTGGCGTCCTTGCGACCACCCAGCGCCTGCCCGAGCTGAAACGCCGCGTACGGCGCGCGGTTCTTGCGCTTGGCGTCCACCACCTGCAGCTTCTTGATCACCTTCTGCGGCACCGGCTTGCCATGCCGATCGAGCAAGGTCGCGAGGATGCGCACATGGGGGAAGGTCTCGACGTCGACCGCGTCGATGCGCACCTGCGGCAGCTCCATCGGCGCCGGCGCGGCAGCCGGGGCATCGCCGCGCGCCATCGCGGGCAACAGCGCCGACAGCAGCGCCGACAGCAGCGCAAGGGACAGCGTGACGGCACGCCGCGTCATGTGCTGCGGCAGGGTCATGCGGAGAACCAATGGCGCGTCAGGGCGTAGCCGCCGACGTCGGCGCGCTCGAGCAGGCGGCCGCGGCGGCTGCGCAGTTCGAGCGTGACGAAGTAGGTGCCGGGCACGAGATCGCGGTGCGGATAGGGCGTCTCCAGCGTCAACAGCGCGCCGGCCGGCGCGTCGAACCACGCGGAGTCGAAAGCGGCATCTTGGGAGGCGACGTGGAGGCGGACGCGGGCTCCGGCGGGCGTGTGCGCGGCGAGCGTGACGTGCAACGGTGCACCGGGAAAGAGGGCGCGGCCGTCGATGCGCCACGCCGGGCTTGCGCGGTCGGCGAGCGGGACGGCGCCCGCGGCGAGGGCGGTGGCGGCTCCGGTGCACAGGTGAAGGAAGGTCCGGCGTTCCATGGCGGCGAATTTAGCGGATCAGCAGGAATAGCACAAAACGCCGGCGCAGAAGCTGGGGCGCATGACGCGCTTCACGGTTGGCTGCGGCCGTGCGCCCAGCCGCCGGGGGCCATCACACGGCCCGCCACCGTCAGGTGCACGGCGCCCGCCTCCCCGGCGCGGGCATGACCGAGCCGTTGGACGGCGGCATCCACGCCGGCGGCTTGCAGCAACCCTGCGATGTCGGTGTCGGGCGGAGCGGCCACGAGCAACGCGTAATCATCGCCCCCCGAGGCGCAGGCCGCGCGCCAGTCGAGCTGGAGTCGCTCGCAGTCGTGCAGCGCGGCGGCGCCCAGCCAGGCCGGTTGCGGCAACGCCAGGTCCAGCGTGAGGTCGCTCGCGGCTGCCAGGCGCCGCGCATCCAGCCCCAGGCCGTCCGAGACGTCGATGGCCGCCATGCGCCCGCCTGCCGCCTGCAGCGCCCTTCCCGCGGCCACCAGCGGTTGCGGGTACAAGTGCCGTTGCACGCACGCCTGCGCCCAGCCAGGCGCGACGGCCGCCGCCGATCCTGCGGCGCGCAACAGCTCGAGACCCAACGCGGCGCGCCCGACATCGCCCACCAGCCAGAGCCGGTCGCCCGGACGGGCAGCATTGCGGCGCAGCGGCTGCCCTTCGACCTCGCCCAGCGCCGTGACCGACCAGCGCTGCGGCCCCGGCGCAAAGCCGAGATCGCCACCGACCACCGCGACACCGTGCCGATCCGCCAAGGCCGCCAGGCCGGCCGCCGCCGCGAGCACGTCCGCCACTTGCGCGTCCGGCGGCAGCTCCAGCGCCAGCAGCAGCGCCGTGGGCGTGGCACCCATCGCCGCGAGATCCGACAGGTTCACTGCAGCGGCGCGGTGGCCGATCGCGTCCGGCGGCGTGGCATCCGGCAGCCAATCCACGCCCTCGACGATGCTGTCCACGGTCGCGACCGTCAGCCCGCGCGTCCGCAGGCACGCGGCGTCATCGCCGTTGGGCACCACGACGTGCGGCAGCGAGCGATCGAACAGCTTGCGAAGTTGTTGGATGAGCGCGAGC
>CAIXAA010000100.1 GCA_903917305.1 uncultured Myxococcales bacterium
ACGATGCTGCAGGCGACCGGGGATGCGTACTCGAAGGCGGCGGGGCGCTTCACGGCGGCGGAGGAAGTGTACCAGGGGATCCGCAAGAAGCATGACAATTCGAGGGCTTACTTTGCGGGCTACGACCATGCGCTGCCGGAAGGCGAGGGTGAGTAACTAGTCCGGCATCCCCGTCACCGGGTGGATGCTTCGCTGCGCCGTCGGCTCGCCCGCGTGCCCCGAGCGCTTCGCCAGCTGATTCTCCAGTTCTGACGTGAACTTGCGCTCGGCGGCCATGTCCGGGTCCGCGGTCTGCCGCAGGATCGACGCGATGGCGTGGACGAGCTGGTAGGCGCCCTCCTGGTCATTCTTCTCGTGAAACAGCGCGGTTGCCTGCTTGAGCACCGTGACCTCGTCCACCAGCACGCAGCCGCGCGACAGGCCCAGAGGCGCCTTGGCCGCATCCACCACCGCTAGCGCGGAATCGCTCGTGTGTGCGCCACCTTCCACGCCGGTGTACGCCAGGTGCGCCTGCAGCAAGGCATCGCTGACCGGACGCGGCGCGTCGCCCAGACCGCTCACGCTGTCGCTGCCCAATGCGAGGTAGATCGCGCCGTTCTTGCGCGACAGGAAGATCGTCGCGACATCGAAGCCCAAGCCGCCGTCCGCATCGCGGCGCACCATGCTGCCGGGGACGCCGTAGATGCCGACAATCTTGAGGCCCTGCGCTGGCTTGACGGTGACGCGCAGGTCGTAGGCGAGTTCGGTGACGAAGGTGTCGAACTCCTCGGTGAAGACCTTCTTCATGCGGTCGATGTCCGTGAAGAAGTAGAGGTTTCCGCCGCGCACGCTGCTCACCTGCGTGGCCAGCTCGGCACCGAACTGCACGCCCACGCCGATGGTCGTCATGCCGATGCCGTCCTTGGAGGCAGCCTGCGCCATGCCCATGAAACTTTGGGCATCCGTGCGGCCGACATTCGGGCGCTCGTCGGTGAACAGCATCAGGCGCGTCGTGCCGTGAAAGCCGCGCTTCGATTGGCGCGCCAGGTCGAAGCCGACCTTGAGGCCTTCCTCCATGTACGTGGAGCCATTGCTCTCGATCGCCTGAATCGCTTTCTGGATCAAGGCTTTGTGAATCGCCGGCGTCGGCTGCAGGTGCACGTAGCTGCGGTCGCCGTACAGCACGATGCCGATGCGGTCGTCCGGGCCCAGCTGCTCCAGCACCTGCAACAGGCTTTCCTTCACCAGATCAAGGGGATGGCCGGACATGGAACCGGACTTGTCGATGGTCGCGATGAGGTTCAGCGGCGCGCGCTTGAAGGTCGCGGGCGTCAGGTTCGACGAGAAGCCGAGCTGGGCGAGGTAGCGGACTTCGGGCTGGGCGACCAGCGTCGCCGGAATCGCGGCACCCGTGGCGCAAAAGAGCTGATTGCAGGCGGTGTTGCCGTCCAAGGGCAGGTCGTGCTCGGAGAACAGCCCCTCCGGCGTGAAGACGTTCGGATGCGGGATCTCGCCCTGGCCGACGGTGCTGCGCGCGTAGGTGATGTCTTTGGCGCCGCCCACGGTTGCGCCCATGTGCACGCTGCCGGTCGACATCTCCATGTGCATCATCGCGGGCGCGGACACGCTGCCGTAGCCCATGCCGCCGGCTCCGGATCCATAGCCGCGGATGACTTGCGGGTGGCGGCGCTTCTCCTTTTCCGCTCCATGACTTTGGGCGCAAGGGAGAAGAAGGCACGTCACGACGAGGAGCGTCGAGGTCGTCAGGCGGCGTCGGCTGTTCATGGGTCCTCCGTGGGTTGGGGCGCATAGCGCGCAGCTGTGCAGACGCGCGGCGCCGCGATTCGATCCAAGCGTTCGCCCTTGACAACCTGGGGCACTGCCCCTTTACTGACCCGCGAGTCAATGACTGATGGGTCAGTGACCGACAAGTCAGTTTCCCGCCCGCCCAGGTCCCCAGGAACAACGCGATGGCCCGAGCCCCGAATCCGCACTTGCGCGACGGCCTCATCCAGGCTGCAACCAGTGTCTTTGCCGAACGCGGCCTCGCCCAGGCGCGCGTGAGCGACATCACGGAGCGGGCCGGCACGTCCAAGGGCGCGTTCTACCTGTTCTTCGCGTCCAAGGAGGCTGCCTACGTCGCGATTGCGCGCGGCTTCCTCGACGAGGTGCTCGGCCACCTGCGCTGCTACGACGACGCCGCGTGCGCCGATCTGACGCCGGAGGGCCTGGCCCATATCGATGCGCGCGACGCCGCCTTCTGCGACTTCCTGTGGCACAACCGCCAGCGGCTCGCCATGGTGCTCGAAGGCGCCGCCGGCACGCAGTGCGCGTTCATGGCCGACGAGTTCCTCGACTCCATCCTCCACACGATGCGCGACTCGATGACGCGGCACCACGCGCTCAATCCGCAACTGCCGATGGATCCGGACTTCGGCGCGATGCTGAGCGCCGGCCTCATCTTCATGTACGCCCGCCGCATGATCCGCGCGCAGACGCAACCGGACCTTGCCACGCAAATCCACCAATTTCGCGAGATTACGGCGCACGGCCTGATGCACGTCGCGCGTTCTCCCCGTCCTGTCCTGGCCGCCCAGCCCGAGGTCCAACCGTGAACAAGCGAAACATCGTCCTCGTCCTCGTCCTCCTTGGCGTGGTCGCCTTCGGCGTCGCTCTGTCCAGCAAGGTGCTCGCGCGCCTGGCCAAGCAAGAGACCGTGGCCCAAGACGCCCAGAAGGCGCTGGCCGCGGAGGGCAACGTCGTTCCACCGCGCCTCGTGCAGCCGGAGCCCGGTCCGGAGACCGAGACGCTGCAGCTGACCGGCACGCTGCGGCCCGAAGCCGAGGTGGATCTCGCCTTCAAGCTGCCGGGTCGCGTCGTGCAGGTGCTGGTCAAGCGCGGCGACGTGGTCAAGGCCGGGCAGGAACTGGCGCGGCTCAACGACCGCGACATCGAGGCGCAGGCGGCGCAGGCGCGCGCAGGCATGGCGGCGGCGCAGGCGCAGACGGCGCTGGCGCATGACGCCCTGCGGCGCTCCAAGAACCTGGCCCAGGCGGGCGCCGCGTCGGAGCAGCAGGTCGTGATGGCCGGCGGTCAGTCGAACCTCGGCGAGGCGTCCGTGGCGCAGGCCCATGCGTCCGCGCAGCTGATTGAGTCGCTGCGCCAGGAGACGCGGCTGGTGGCGCCCATCGACGGCGTCGTCATCCGCGCGCCGACGGCGGCTGGCTTCTTCGCAGCGCCGGGCGTGCCTTTGTTCCGCATCGAGAAGCTCGACACGTTGCGCTTTGTCGGCCACCTGAGCGATCGCGACGCGGCGCGCATCCGCACCGGCGCCGTGCTCACGGTCGAGAGCGACGCGGGCGTCATCGTCGATGGCAAGCTCGACCTCATCGTGCCGAGCGTCGACCCCGCCACGCACCGCGTTCCCATCGAGGGCGTCATCGACAACACCGACGGCAAGCTCTTCGCCGGCGCGTTCGTCCAGGCGCGCATCGAGGGCCGCGCGGATCCGAGCCTGCGCATCCCCGCGTCGGCCCTGCTGACGGGCGATGTGCCGAGCGTGCTGGTGCTCGGCGACGACGGCCGCTTCGCGCGCCGGCCCATCGACGTCATCCGCACCGCCAAGGACGTGCTGCTCCTGCGCTCCGGCCTCAAGACCGCCGACCGTGTCGTCGCGCAGCCGGGCAGCAAGTGGCGCGAAGGCGACCGCATGCCCAAGACCACCGCCGCCCGCTGAGCTCCGTCCCGCCTCGCCTTCTCCTCCCGCCGCTGTCTCGAGGTCGCCATGACCCTGTCCGATATCGCGATCCGCCGCCCGGTCTTCACCACCGTCATCACCGTCGGCCTGATGGTCATGGGCCTGATGAGCCTGCGCAGCATCGGCACCGACCTGTTCCCGGACGTGAACTTCCCCATCATCACGGTCATGACCGTGTATCCCGGCGCATCGCCTTCGGAAATCGAGAGCCAGGTCACGCGGCCCCTCGAAGACGCGGTCGCCGGCATCAATGACCTCGACACCGTGCGGTCGTTCTCGCGCGAGTCGGTGTCGGTCGTGATGGTGGTGTTCAAGTTGAAGGCGAACATCGACAAGGCGGCGCAGGACGTGCGCGAACGCGTGGCGGCGGCGCGCCCGAAGCTGCCGACCGATGTGCGCGAGCCGTCGGTGCGCCGCGTGGACGTCGGCGCGGCGCCGATCCTGACGTTGCTGGCCAGCGGGCCGATGTCCAACGAAGAACTCCGCAAAATCACGGAAGATCAGGTCAAGCCGGCGCTGGAGCGCGTCAAGGACGTCGCGGCGGTGGAGGTCATCGGCGGCAAGGATCGCCAGATCCAGGTCGACATCGACCGGCAGCGGCTGGACGCGCTGAACCTGCCGCTCACGGCCGTCATCGACAAGCTGCGCATGGAGAACCTGAGCGTTCCGGCGGGCCACTTCGAGCAAGGTCCGCAGGAGATTTCCGTGCGATTGAGCGGTGATCTGCGCACCGCGGAGGAGGTCGGCCGCATCGTCGTGGCCAGTACGCCGTCCGGCACGCAGATTCCGCTGTCCGACATCGCGCGTGTGCGCGACGCCTTCGCGGAGACACGCACGCGCATTCGCGCCAACGGGCAGGAGGCGGTGGCGTTCGAGGTCGTCAAGCAATCGGGCACCAACACCATCGCGGTCGCGGACGGTGTGGGCAAGCGCCTGGAAGAACTCAAGAAGACGTTGCCGCCCGGCTACAAGATGAGCCTCATCATCGACCAGAGCATCTTCATCCGCGAGAACACCCACGAAGTCGAAATTTCCGTGATCTATGGCGGCCTCATGGCCATCTTGGTCATCCTTTTGTTCATGCTCGACTGGCGCTCGACCTTCATCTCCGGCCTGGCCTTGCCGACCAGCGTCATCACGACGTTTTTCGTCATGGATCTGCTTGGTTTCACGCTGAACATGATGACCTTGATGGCGTTGTCGCTGGCCATCGGCCTGCTCATCGACGACGCGGTGGTGGTGCGCGAAAGCATCTTCCGGCACCTGGAACGTGGGGAACCTCCTGAGGTTGCCGCGTCCAAGGGCACGAGCGAGATTGCGCTGGCGGTGCTGGCGACGACGTTGACCATTGTCGCGGTGTTCGTCCCGGTGGCGTTCATGAGCGGCCTTGTCGGCCAATTCTTTCGGCAATTCGGCCTGACCATCTCGGCCGCCGTGCTCGTGTCGCTGTTCATCGCGTTCACGCTCGACCCGATGCTGTCCTCCAAACTCGCGGTGGCGATTGACCATTCCAAGAAGCGCTCCTGGCCGGTGCGCATGATGGAGGCAGTCCACGAGTCCATCGAGGAGGCCTATGCCGGCCTGCTGGCGCTGACGACGCGCTACCGCCTGGTGACGGTGCTGGTGGCGATCGCTGTGTTTGTCGGGTCTTTGCAGCTGGCCAAGCTGATGGGCAACGACTTCATGTCGCCCGAGGACCGCGCGCAGTTCATGGTCAACATCGAGATGCCGTCGGGAACGTCGCTGGAGGAGACCGCGCGGCTGTCCGCGCCCGCCGAGCAGAAGCTGTTGAAGAACAAGAATGTCACCATGATCTACGCCAAGCTCGGGCCGGGCGAGCAGGTGAACAAGGTGGAGTGGCGCGTGCTGACGACGCCCAAGACCGAGCGCACGCAAGGCTTGGAGTCCATCAAGGACGATGCGCGCAAGGCCATCGCGGCGACGCTGCCCAACGCGAAGGTCTCCGTGATTCCGCCAGCTTTTGTCGAAGGCCTGCCGAACGGCGCGCCGCTGATGGTGCAGGTGCGCGGCTCCGACCTGGGCCTGCTGGTGCGCGACGCGACCGCCATCGAGGCGATGCTGCGCTCGATCCCGGGC